>NZ_JANPKO010000091.1:0-9290 GCF_031426035.1 Sphingomonas sp.
AGAACACCGGCGCAAAATAGAGCGCGAACGCCGAGTAGACGTACCAGTCGAACCACTCGACCAGATTGCCCGCGCTGCCGCCGACGATGTTGGACAGCCGCCGCCTGGCGTCAGCCATTCGCACCGCTCCGCGCCCGCGCCTTGGCCGCCGCGCCATGTCCGTAAATGGCGTAGAGGATCAGCCCGATGCCCTGCGCGGCGAGGAAGAACAGCTGGGTCTTGGTCGGTAGGCTGATGAACAGATAGAGGCAGCCGAGGATTCCGCCGATCCCGATCACCCATGGCAGCGGGGTGGTGAATTTCCGTTCGCGGTTCGGCTCTCGCACCCGAAGCACCAGCATCGCCGCGCACACCGCGACGAACGCGGCGAGCGTGCCGGCGTTGGCGAGCGCGGCGATGGTCGCCAGCGGCACCAGGCCGGCGACGATCGAGACGACGATCGCGGTGAAGACGGTGATCCGCACCGGGGTTCCGCGCGCCGACACGCGGGCGAGGCTGGCGGGGAGCAGGCCGTCGCGCGCGACGGTGAAGAAGATCCGGCTCTGCCCGAAGAAGAAAGCGAGGATCACCGTCGGCAGCGCAATCACCGCCGAGGCGCCGAGGATACGCGCCGCCCAGCCCTGCCCGATCTCGCGCAGGATCAAGGCCAGCGGCTCGGGGCTGTCGGCGAAGCGGGCGTAGCCGAGCGCGCCGACCGCGGCGGCGGCGACCGCCATGTAGATGGCGACGCACACCACCATCGAGCCGACGATGCCGATGGCGAGGTCGCGGTCGGGGTTCTTGGCCTCCTCCGCGGCGGTGGCGATGGCGTCGAAGCCGTAGAAGGCGAAGAAGATGATCGCCGCGGCGGCCATCACCCCGACCTCGGCGCCGGCCGGGCCGGTGCGCGGGAAACCGTAGGGCATGAACGGGGTGAAATTGTCGGCGTTGAAGACGGGGAAGGCGACCGCGAGGAACAGCGCCAGGGCGGCGAGCTTGATGACCACCAATATCGCGTTGAGGTTGGCGCTTTCGCGGGTGCCGGCGATGAGCAGCCCGGCGACCACCACGATGATGAAGATCGCGGGGAGGTTGACGATCCCGCCCAGCTCGGGGCCGTTGACGAGATCGGGCGGGAGCGCGGCGCCGATCGACGCCAGGAAGCCCGCGGCATAGCCCGACCAGCCGACCGCGACGGCGCTGACCACCAGGCTGTATTCGAGGATCAGCGCGACCCCGACCATCCACGCCACCAGCTCGCCAAACACCACGTAGGAATAAGTGTAGGCGCTGCCCGAGGCGGGGATCATCGTCGCCACCTCGGCATAGGCAAGCGCGGCGCACACGCAGATCAGCCCGGCAATCGCGAACGACAGGATGACGGCCGGGCCGGCCTTGGCCGCGCCGACCCCGATCAAAGTGAGAATGCCGGTGCCGACGATCGCGCCGACGCCGAGCGCGACGAGGTGCGGCCAGCCGAGAGTCTGGGCGAGGCGGTGATGCTCGGCCAGGTCCTCGCGCGCGACTTCGGCCTTCTTGACGTTCCAGTTCTTCATGGCGCGCTTCCCCTCCGGTTGTTTCGGGTTGAAGAAGAAGGCGGGTCCCGGGTCAAGCCCGGGATGACGCCGTCAGTAGTCCTTCGAGATGCGGACGTTGGCGCTGGTGCGGCCGATGGTCGAGATCGACGACAGGACCGACAGCCAGCGGGTGATCTGATATTCGGCGCGGGTGGCGGAATAGCCCTGGCCGTCGGTGATCACCTCGACGAACAATTTGCGGCCGATGTACTTGCCCGCGGCGACCGCGGTTTTCTGCCCGGTCGAGATGTCGGCGGGGAGGATGCGCAAGCGGTCGAGGCCGACCGCGCGGCGCACCGCGTTGATCGGGTCGAGGCTGCCCGAGCCCGATTGCAGCGCCGCCACCGCCGACGCCAATTGCACCGCCTCGGGCGCCGACAAATTGGTGATCGAGGTGCCGAACAGGATGCGCGAGAGCAGTTCGTCGGGCGGCATTGCGGGCACGCTGGCGAAGGTGATCTCGGGCTTGAGGCCGGTGCCGGTGACGCGGACGCTGGCATCGAGGCCCTGGACCTGCGCTTCGGCGCGGATATCGAGCAACGGGTCGGGCGGGCTTTCGCCGCGGAAACGGATGATCCCGCGCTCGAGGCGGAAGGTACGCCCGGCGAACTCGTAATCGCCGCGCACGAGATCGGCGCGGCCGCGGAAGCGCGGGGCGTCGGCGGTGCCGCCGATGGCGAGGTCGGTGGTCCAGCGGCTCGAAATGCCGAGCCCGCGCACGTCGAGGTCGCCGCCGGCCAGTTTCACGTCGAGCTTCCATGGGCGCAGCTCGGCGGGCTCGATGATTTCGGCGGGGTCGAGCCCGCGGTGGTGCACATTGAGCTGGGGGACGGCGGCGGCGGCGCTGGCCCGGCCGAGGGTGAAGCGGCCGTTGTTCAAGCGGAAATTGCCCGAGATCAGCCCGCCGTCGCCGTCCGAGCGGAACTTCAGAGGGCCGGTGACGCGCGCGGCGATGTCGTCGCGCGCGAGCAGCAAAGCCTGGGCGGCGGTGAAGTCGAGATCGAGCAAGGTGCGCCCGCCGGAGAAGGTGACGGTGCCCGAGCCGGACAAGGTGCCGCCGCCCTTGGTGCGGCCGGAGAGTTTGGAAAAGATCAGGCGCGGACCGGCAAAGCGGCCTTCGGCGGCGAGATTGTCGAGCACGGTGCCGGTCACCGCGCTTTCGAGCCGCGCGGTCTCGGTGCGCAGCGAGCCGCGGATCGCGGGGGTGAGCAGGGAGCCGCCAATGTCGGCGCCGATCGCGACCGGGCCGGAGAGGTCGAAGATTTCAGTTCCCGACAGCCGCCACAGCGTATCGGCGGGGCCGGCGTAGCGGAGCTGCGCGAACAGGCGGGCGTTGAGCAGTTCGGCGATCACCGGTCCGTTGCCGAGCGAGGCGAAGCGGGCCTGGGCGCGGCCGATGGTCTTGCCGCCACTGACCGCGACGGCGCGGGTGGCGGCGCTGTTGCCGTTGATGACGGCGGCGAGGCCGAGGTCGATAGGTTGCGAGGCGAGCACCATGCCGGCGCGGCTGAGGCCGCGGATGCG
This sequence comes from Sphingomonas sp., assembly GCF_031426035.1. Lineage (GTDB taxonomy): Bacteria > Pseudomonadota > Alphaproteobacteria > Sphingomonadales > Sphingomonadaceae > Sphingomicrobium. Next base: position 3,081 of record NZ_JANPKO010000091.1, read on the forward strand.
GAGGTCGGCGCGGCCGCTGCGGGTGCCCGCCCAGCTGTAGTCGAGGCGGCCCGAGGCGGAGCCCTTGAGGCCGAGGCCGGGGGAAATAATGTCGAGGATTTGCAACGGCATGGCCGCGAGCTGGGCGTGGACCTCGGGGCGCGACCCGCTGCGCCCGGACAAGGTGCCGCGGCCGCCGGCAAAGGTGAAGGCGGTCGGCGCCAGGCTCCAGCCATCGCCAGCGCGGGTCAGCAGCGCGGCCTGGACGAGGACCAATGGCCGGCGCTCGACCTGGCCGCGCCCGGTGAGGCGGATGGTGTCGGGCGTGATGTCGGCGACGGTGGTGAAATCGAACGCGGCGCCGCGCCGCCCGGCGACCACCGCGCGGACGCGGCCGCTGCCGTTGACCAGTCGCGCGTTGGCGGTGAGGCGGGCGAAGCTCATGCTGGCGACCTCGAGCCCGCGCGCGTCGACCACGCCGTCCATGGTGGTGCGGCCGTCGGCGAGGATGATGGTGCCGTCGAGGCGCCCGGCGCGCGCCGCGAAGATGCCGGGGAAGCGCGCGCCGCGCGCGGCGAGGTGCGCCTCGATGCGCTGGGCGCCGTCGACCGGAGAGAAGGCGAGGTCGCCGTCGAGCCCGCCGCCGGCGACGTCGAGCCGCCCGAAGAAACCGCCGGGGTCGGCGCGCAACGTGCCGCTGGCGCGGGTGCCGCCGACGTCGAGCGTGTTGATCGCGATCAAAGTGCGCGCGCCCTTGGGCAGCAGGATTCGCCCGGCGCTGGTGAACGGGCCGAGGCGCGAGCCGCCCGACGCGGTGTAATCGAACCCCGCCGGGCTCGGCAGCAGCAGCAGGCTCACGGCGCGGAGGCCGAGCGTGTCGTTGGGGCGATCGAGCAGCAAGTCGATGCGCGGGCGCTCGATGCGGCCGTCGAGGGTCAGCTTGAGCGGGCCGTATTTGGCCTGGCGGCCCGAGGCGACAATGTGGAAGGTGCCGTCGCGGTTGCGCTGGCCGCCGCCCGACAGCCGCAGCGCCGGAGCGAACAGCTGCAGGTTGGTGAAGCGGACGATGCCGTCGTTGCCGCGCTCGAGGTTGGTTTCGAGCCGCGGCAGGCCGCCGGCGAGCTCGCGGAAGAAACTGTTGTCGAGGCGGCGCACCCACGCTTTCGCGGTGCCGACCACGCGCGAGCCCTTGCCGCCCGGGCCCGGCACGATCTTCAAGTCGGTGGCGACGTCGACGATGCCGAGCCCGGGGATCGCATAGCGCGTCAGGCCGCCGGCGAGCAGCACCTCGAAGCGGCCGGTGACGAGGTCGACCAGCAGCGCGACCTTGCCCTTCAATTTGGCGCTGGTCAGCTGGAGGCCCTCGCCGCGGATCAGTTTCGGCGTGACGGTGAGCAGGCCCTCGAGCCGGGCGTTGGCGAGGATCGCGCCGGCGACATCGCCGACCCCGGTGATGGCGCGCGCACTTAGCCGCAACGGGACGCGCATCGGCCATTGCGACAGCCGCCCCTTCCCTTCGGCGCGGACGTCGACGAAGCCGGTCTTGTCGATGCTCACATTGGGCGAGGTCAGGCGGTAGGCATAGTCGGCCGCCCCGAACGCGCCGTCGAGCGTCCACACCAGGCGCACGTTGCGCCCGCGCATGTTGGGGAACAGCGCGGGCGGGCGCAGCAGGTCGATCCCGACGCGGACCTTGCGGTAGCGGTTTTCGGCCAAGTCGAGGGTGCCGCTGGCGGCGGCGCGCAAGGCGGGCGAGCCGAGCGTGAGCTGGCCCTCGAGCAAGCGATCGGCGAGCGTGGCGTTGCCGCGAACCTGCACGGTGGGCGCGGTGAGGCGCTGCAGGCGGCCCTTGAGGAACGGTGCGGGGGCGAGGGTGCCGGCGAGGCCGTAGCGGCCCTTGTCGGCGGTCAGCGCGAGGCGCGCGGCGGGGCGGCCCGAGAGGTTCATCGCCGCCGAACCGCGCCAGCGCGTCCAGCTGCCGTCTCCGGCCACCGCGAGGTCGAGCGCGCGGGTGCTGCCGAACAGCGCGGGGACGAGGCCGCCGGCGGGGGAGACGATGCGCGCATCGAGGTCGAAGCGGTCGCGGTCGGGCTCGGCGTCGAGCGCGATGGCCAAGCGGTCGCCGCCGCCGTCGATTGCCGCTTTCAGCTCGACCATCGCGCGGCCGGCGCGGATGTCGGCGGTGCCGCGCACGCTGCCGCTGCGCGCGCTGCCGGTGACCGCGGGGGCGAGTTCGAGCCGCTTGATCGCGAGATCGCCGATGTGAATGTCGAAGCCGGGCAGGATCGGGCCGGTGCGGCCGATCGGGCGCAGTTTGGGCAGGCGGGTCAAGGTGACGCGGTCGGCAGTCAATTTGTCGATATGCAGCGAATTGTACAGCCAGGCGCCGGGCGACCAGTCGAGGGTCAGTTCAGGCGAGGTCAGGAACACCCCCTGGCGGTCGGCGACGGTGACGTTCTTCAGCCGCGATTCGCCGAACACCGAGCCTTCGATGCGGCCGATGCGGATGCTCAGGCCCGACGCGGTCTCGAGCCGCGCGAGGCGGTCGACGATGAAGCGGTGGCCGGGCGCGGTGTCGAGGAACACGATCGCGCCGGCGAGCAGGATCAGCAGGCCGACGAAGAAGGTGGCGAGTTCGATGCCGAGCTGGCGGCGCCAGTCGCGGCGGAGGCGGATCGGCGCTTGTCCGCCGGGCTCGCGGAGAATTGCTTCGGCCACCGTCAGAACGCCTGGCCGAGCGAAACGGTGACGGCGACGCGGCTGTCGCCCGGGCGGCGGCTGAGCGGGGTGCCGACGTCGAGCCGGATCGGGCCGAACGAGGAATAATAGCGCAAACCGAGGCCGGCGCCGAAACGCCAGTCGCCGAAGCCCGGCGCGATGTCGCCCGACAAGGTGCCGCCGTCGAGGAACGGGACGACGCCGAAATTGCCGCCGAACGCTTTCAAGCGAACGCGCGCCTCAAGCGCGAACTCGGCGAGGCCGCGGCCGCCGATCGGGTCGCCGTCGGCGGCACGGGGCCCAAGCTTCTGGTAGCCGAACCCGCGCACCGACCCGCCGCCGCCCGAGTAGAAGCGGCGCGACGGTGCGATCGCCGAGGAATCGGCGCCGACGATGGTGCCGAGGCGGACGCGGCCGGCGGCGACGACCGATTTCGACACCGGGAAGTAGGCGCTGGCGTCGAGCTGGGCGCGGGCATAGGCGCGGCTGCCGCCCTTGATCGACAGCTCGGGGCTGACCCGCCCGCCGAGGCGGAAGCCGCGGGTCGGGTCGAGCAGATCGTCGCTGCCGTCATAGTAGAGGCTGGCGGGGAGCGCGGCGATCAGGAAGGTGCGGGTCTCGTCGTTGGCGGGGTCGGTGAACACGCCGCGCTCGTCGGTGGCGATCAGCTCGCCGCCGACGCTACACGTCCATTTCTTGTGCCAGATGAAATTGCTCTGGCGCTCGAGCCCGGCGGACACCTGCAGCGTCTTGGCCTCGTACGCGTCATGATCGATGTGGCTGGCCGACAGCTGGGCGTTGAAGATCTGGTCGCGGGCGCGGAAATTGTTGCGGCGGAACTGCAGCGCGAACAATTGCTCCTGGGTGCCGGCGACGCCGCGCACGGTCAGCGCGCCCTCGGGGTTGAACAGATTGCGGTGCTGCCAGCTGGCCTCGGCGCGGATGCCCTCGCCGGTGCCGTAGCCCAATTCGCCGGCGACGGTGCGCATCGGCGCCGGATCGAGCCGCACGGCGAGATCGTCGGTGCGGCCGTCGGCCGACGGCACGACGCGGACGTCGGCCGAGGCGACCAGCCCGGTGGCGACCAAGGCGCGGCGCAGATCGTCGACCTTGGAGCGCTTGAACTCCTGGCCCGGCTTGAAGCGCGCGATGCGGCCGACGTGGGCCGCGCTGAACGGCGGGCGGCCGTCGACGCGGATGGCGCCGAAGCGCGCGACCGGGCCGGGCTCGACCGGCAGCACCAATTGGGCGGTGCGCGCTTCATGATCGATCTCGACGATTTGCTCGCCGACGGTGGCGGTGGCGAAACCCTGCTCGCCGAGCGCGACCTTGAGCGCGATCCCGGCGGCGATCACGTCGGCGGCGATCACCGGGTCGCCGGCCTTGACCGCGAACGCGCGGCGCAGGCGGTCGGCTTCCTCGCCGGCCTGATCGAGCCCGGGCAGCGTGACCGAGGTGAAGCGGTATTGCGGGCCCGGCGCGGCTTCGAGCACGACTCGGATGACGTCGCCGTCGCTGTCGATGCGCGGCTCGACCGCGGCGTCGTAATAGCCTCGGCTGCGCAGCAGTTCGGCGAGCAATTCGGCATCGGCGGTCGAGCGGCGCTCGATCTGCGCCGCGTTGGCGGCGTCGCCGCGCCCGGCGCGCAACGCGGACTGCTCGTCGAACGCGGCCAGCACGGTTGCGCCGTCGATCGCGGCGAGGCCCTCCACGACGACCGCGTACCGCCGCTCGCTGGCGGCATCGTCGATGGAGGTTTCAGTGGCGGCGGGGGTTTCGGCGGTAACGGGCTCGGCGGGATCGGGCGCGATCGGCTGGTCGGCGACATTCATGTCGGGCCAGGCAATCCCGAGGTCGTCCATCGGCTCGAGCGGGGCGGACGGGTCGAGGTCGGCGGCACCCGGGTCGGTCTGGGCGGCGACGGCGGCGGGCGCGCACAGGATGGCGGCCGCGCATGCCAAATGCGCCGCCGTGCGCCGTCCTCCCCGGTGAACCATGCCGCGACCCTAGTCGGCACGAATGAACCGCACCAGTATCAATGGGGTAGGTGGAGCAGGTTGGCGCGAGCGCCTAGTGGACGGTGCCGCGGACCTCGGCTTCGCTCAGCGAAGCGATGACGCGCTCGATCTGGCGCCAGTGGCAGAAGCGCAGGACGTTGCCGGCGTCGCGGCTGCCTTCGGCGCGCGAAGCCGCCTCGAGCCCGGCATTGTCGCCGAAGCGCTCGAGCAGGTCGGAGGCGTCGGCCAGCGCGGCGCGGCCGGAGATGTAGGGCGAGTCCATGCCGCCGCAGGTAACCCCGCGGCAGTTTCAGGACTGACGCCAAAGGCGGTCAACGAAGCATTCACCGTGTTTGTTGGCAGTGGGAGTGTTGGCGCGACGGGCTCTCGTCTGGCATGGCGCGGCGATGGAACAGCGCAATTCTCTCGCCGGCGGATTTTTGCTGATGGTGGCGATCGTCGCCGGCTTCGCTTGGGGCGTGGCGACCGGGCAGCCGATGCTGGGCGTGCTCGCCGGAACCGGCCTCGGCGTCGCCGCGGCGGTGCTGCTGTGGCTGTTCGACCGGCGGCGATAGAGTTTTTGTTGGGAATAGCCGGTGCCGGCCCGCACCCCCACCCGGCCACCCACGAGCGTACACTGAATGGGTGGCCGGATGGGGGAGCGGGTCGGTCCAGACGCCGCGTGAGCGATGCCTCAGTGAATTTTCCGGCCGGCCCAGATGACCCGGCCGATGCACTGGATCTCGTCGAACTTGCAGTCGGGCCAGTCGGGGTAGGCGCGGTTGTCGGACTGGACGGTGACGGTGCCCGCGATCGGGTGCAGCGCGAGGCGCTTGACCACCAGCGCCTCGTCCGAGCGAAGCACGTAGATGCCGTCGCGCAGGCGCTCGGCGGAGTCGCCGTGGTCGACCAATATGTCGTCGCCGGCGTTGAGCGTGGCGGCCATCGAATCGCCCTCGACGCGGATGATCGACAGCAGGTTGGTGGGCGAGGCGGTGAGCGTCTTGAGCCAGCGCGGGTCGAACGCGAAATAGGGCCGCCCGCCGTCGTCGAGCGCGAACGCGCCGGGGCCGGCCGAGGCGCGCACCGGGCTGCGCGAGACCGGAATCAGGCGCGCCGCCGCTTCCTCATCTTCTTCCTGCGGCCCTCCTAGCAGCGACTCGGGAATGGCGAAGTAGCGCGCCAGCTTGCGCCGCTCCGATTCGCCCAGGCGCTTGGGCACGCCGCGCCGGACAAATTGCTGGATATACGCGGGGTTGCGGCCGAGCATGCGCGACAGGCCGGCGAAATCCTCGCCCCTCTCGGCGCACAGACGCTCGATCAGCTTACGCGGGTCGGACCACATTATTTATCCCTTAATTATAAGCACACGCCTAGACAAGTAGGAATTGCGTTGGGAAAGCGTGTGCAGCCGAGTCGCATTTGACTAGGGGATAGCATATGCACTTGCTGCGAGAGGTGGAAAAATTCCTCAACCGGAGCCGCACGGCTCCCACCACGTTCGGCCGGATCGCCC
>NZ_JANPKO010000092.1:0-5679 GCF_031426035.1 Sphingomonas sp.
CCCTACCCGTCGGACATGGCCAAGGCGATCCAGGCGCCGATCCTCCACGTCAACGGCGACGACCCCGAGGCGGTGACCTTCTGCTGCAAGCTGGCGATCGAGTTCCGCCAGGAGTTCGGCCGCGATATCGTGATCGACATGTGGTGCTATCGCCGCTTCGGCCATAACGAGGGCGACGAGCCGAGCTTCACCCAGCCGCTGATGTACGCCGCGATCCGCGAGCATCCGCCGATCAGCGCGATCTACGCCAAGCGGCTGGCCGACGAGGGCGTGGTCGATGCCGCGTGGGCGGACAATCATACCAAGACCTACCTCGCGCACCTCGAAGAAGAATTCCAGGCGGCGGTGTCCTATCTGCCCAACAAGGCCGACTGGTTCGAGGGCCGCTGGGCCGGGCTCGGGCGGCCCGACGAGCCGGTACTCGGCCGCCGCAACATCGCCACCGCGATCGGCGACGACGAGCTGGCGGCGCTGGGCAAGACGCTGACCAATGTCCCGGCCGACCTCAAGATCCACAAGACGCTGCAGCGGATCATCGACGCCAAGAAGGCGATGTTTGAGAGCGGCGGCGGATTCGACTGGGCGACCGCCGAGGCGCTGGCCTTCGGCAGCCTGATCGCCCAGGGCCACAATGTCCGTTTGTCGGGCCAGGATTCGGGCCGCGGCACGTTCAGTCACCGCCACGCGGTGTGGGTCGACCAGGCGAGCGGAGAAAAATTCATCCCGCTGACGACGATCGACGGCGGCCGCTTCGAGGTGCGCGACAGCCCCCTGAGCGAATTCGGCGTGCTCGGATTCGAGTATGGTTATTCGATCGCGGACCCCAAGACGCTGGTGCTGTGGGAAGCGCAGTTCGGCGATTTCGCCAATGGCGCGCAGACCATCATCGACCAGTTCATCGCTGCCGGCGAGGCCAAGTGGCTGCGCGCGTCGGGGCTGGTGATGCTGCTTCCGCACGGCTTCGAGGGCCAGGGCCCCGAGCACAGCTCGGCGCGGCTCGAGCGTTATCTGCAACTGTGCGCCGAGGACAATCTCCAGGTCGCCAATTGCACCACTCCCGCGAATTATTTCCACATCCTGCGGCGTCAATTGCTGCGCGAGTTCCGCAAGCCGCTGATCGTGATGACTCCCAAGTCGTTGCTGCGCCACAAGCTCGCGGTGTCGGCCGCGGGCGACTTCACCGGCGACAGCCATTTTCGGCGTATCCTGAGCGACCTCAATCCCCCGGCCGAGGGCGCAACCACGCGGCTGGTGCTGTGCTCGGGCAAGCTCGCCTACGAGTTGATGGAGGCGCGCGACGCGCTTGTGAAGGAGGGGGGCGGCGACGGCAGCGTCGAGATCATGCGCATCGAGCAGCTCTACCCGTTCCCGTCCGAGCCGTTGCTCAAGCGGCTGAAAGCAATGCCCAGGCTCGAGCAGCTGATCTGGGCGCAGGAAGAGCCGCGCAACAACGGCGCGTGGAGCTTCGTCGAGCCGCTGCTCGAGACCTGCCTGGCGGACGCGGGGCTCAAAGGCATGCGGCCGATCTACGCCGGGCGCGATGCCGCCGCCTCCCCCGCCACCGGCCTCGCCAAGCGCCACGCCGCCGAGCAAGCGGCCTTGATCGCCGCCGCGCTCAGTCATAGCAGCCAGCCCGGCTCCCGTGCGTTGGCCGGCTGACGAAGAAGGAAAATCATGGCCACCGATGTAAAAGTCCCGGCGCTGGGAGAATCGATCACCGAAGGAACGCTCGCGCAGTGGCTCAAGAAGCCCGGCGAGGCGGTCGCCGCCGACGAGGCGATCGCCAGCCTCGAGACCGACAAGGTCAGCGTCGAAGTGCCGTCGCCGGTCGCGGGGACATTTTCGGAAGCGGTGGTCAAGGAAGGCGACACTGTCGCGGTCGGCGCGATCATCGCGCGGATCGATGAGGGTAGCGCAGGTGCAGCCGCGGCGCCTGCCTCGGCCTCGACCCCGGCCGAAACCGCCGCCGACGCCACCACCAACCCGGCCGGCGCCGGCGAGACCCCGCAGTTGCGCGGCGACGAGCATGCGCCCGAGCCGGCCGCTCCGGCTCCTGCACCGGCCCCGGCCGCCGCGCTCGATGCGGCGCCGCAGGAGTCGGTGACGACGCTGTCGCCCGCGGTGCGCCGCGCGGTGCTCGAGCATCATGTCGACCCGTCGAGCATCAAGGGGAGCGGCAAGGACGGCCGCCTGACCAAGGATGATGTGCTCGCCGCTGCGCAGGCGCAGAGATCAGGCGGTTCCCCGGCGCAGGCCGGGGTCCAGGCGCCGGAGGCGAAAGCCCCGGCTCCGGAAATCAAGGCCCCAGCCCCAACCTCAGCAGAAGCGCAGCCTGCTGCTCCTGGAGCCGGGCCTGCGCCGGGGAACAGGCGGGAAGAGCGCGTCAAAATGTCGCGGATGCGGCAGACCATCGCGACGCGGCTCAAGGAAGCGCAGAACACTGCCGCGATCCTCACCACCTTCAACGATGTCGACATGTCGGCGGTGATCGACGCACGGTCCCGCTACAAGGATCTGTTCGAGAAGAAGCACGGCATCCGCCTGGGCTTCATGGGCTTTTTTGTGAAAGCGGTGGCGCTGGCGGCGAAGGACGTGCCCGCGGTCAATGCCAGCCTCGAAGGCGACGAGATTGTTTATCACGATTACCTCGACGTCTCGGTCGCGGTGTCGGCGCCCAAGGGGCTGGTTGTTCCCGTCGTGCGCGATGCCGACGCGATGAGCTTCGCCGAGATCGAGAAAGCGATCGCCGCGTTCGGCAAGAAGGCCAAGGACGGCCAGCTGACCGCCGAGGACATGAAGGGCGGCACCTTCACCATTTCCAACGGCGGGGTGTTCGGCAGCCTGCTGTCGACCCCGATCATCAACCCGCCGCAATCGGCGGTGCTCGGCATGCACCGCATCGAGGAGCGGCCGGTGGCCAAGGACGGCGAAGTGGTGATCCGCCCGATGATGTATCTGGCGCTGAGCTACGACCACCGCCTGGTCGACGGCCGCGAGGCGGTGACCTTCCTGGTGCGCATCAAAGAAGCGATCGAGGATCCGACACGGCTGCTGATCGACCTCTAGGCGTAGTGGGCGCAGTTCTGAGGATCAGCCCACGTCGAACGTCCGCTTTGGTGGAATGCGGACATTCCGTGTATGCTCACCAGCATGCAATTGAAGATTTATCTTACCATCGCATTTATTGCGTTTGTTGCGGCTGTTACCGGCTCTGATCTTGTGGCGAGGATGACCATTGGTCAGCTTTCCCTAGGCGAAGCTATCAGCGAGCATCTCGAATGGGCGTCGCTGACGCTTATTGGCATCCTATTTCTATTAGCTCCGTTTCTGTGTGTAGCAATCATGTGCGCCAAGGCTCAAAGAAAGACTCGGGCACGCAGTGTGACGGTGATCTTTGGAGCCTCCCTAATTGCGTTAATGTATCGCTACTTTGATGCCTTCCAAGCGGCCGAGCAGGCGATGCTTGGCGAACGATGGACTGCCGCTGCGCTGTCGATTGGTTTGCTCCCGTTCTTCGTCGGCTTGCCGGTTGTATTGTTAGCATTTGGCGCGACGGTCATTGCTTCGCGGTTCGATCCCTGGCGAGCTTAAAAACTCGTCTGGGCCAGTGTCCGCAATGGGTCGGTAGCTGCCCCTTCGCCTACACGCTCTCCGCCAGCCAGATCGTGTGCTGTGCGCCTTTGCCGTTGGAGCGGGCGCGGACTTTCGACGGCGTGGCGGCGAAGCTGTTGGCGTTGAGGCGGCGGGTGAAGGCGGGGTCGTCGGCGGCCGACCACACGGCGAGGATTCCGCCGCGGACCAGCGCCGCTTTCGCAGCCGCCAGCCCGGACGCCGAATACAGCCCGTCGTTTTCGGCCCGAGTCAGGCCGTCGGGGCCGTTGTCGACGTCGAGCAGGATGGCGTCGTAGCTGGCGCGCGCGGTCGCGATCACAGCCGCCACATCCCCTTCAACCACAGTCACGCGCGGGTCGTCGAGGCAGCCGGCGGTGAGCTCGGCCATCGGGCCGCGCGCCCAGGCGATGATCTCCGGCACCAATTCCGCGACCACCACCGACGCCCCCGGCGGCAGCACCGCCAACGCCGCGCGCAGGGTAAAACCCATGCCGTAGCCGCCGATCAGCAGGCGCGGGTTGGTGCGGTTCTTGAGCCGCGCGCAGGTAAGGGTCGCGAGCTGCTCCTCCGACCCGCTCATGCGGCTGTTCATCAGCTCGTTGCGATTCAGCACGATCATGTAATCGCGGTCGCGGCGGAACAGGCGCAATTGCTCGCCGCCCGGCACTTCGGCGGTCGCCACCAGCTCGCGGACTTTCATTCGGAGAAGTCTATTTGCGGGCCCGGCGCGCCGCATATTTGGCGTCGCGCGCGGCCTTGCGCTCCTCCTCGCTCGGCGGAGGCGCAACCGCGGCCTTGGCTGCCGCCGCGGCGTCCCGCGCAGCCTTCTTTGCCTGCGCCTTTTCCGCGTCGCGAGCGTCGCGGTGCGCCTTTCGCTCGATCCGCTCGGCAACCACCTTGGGGTCGACCGGCGGCTTGGCGCGCAAGCCGGCCAGCGCTTTCTCGCGCGCTGCCGCGGCGTTGCCGATGCGGTCCTGGAAGCTGTCCTTATAGGTCACCGTGCCGCTCTCCGATCAGGCCGCGGTCACTCGCAGACCGCGGCGGCAAGCGCAACCGCATGAGGGTGGATTCGCGGGCACGTGCCCCCTATGTCGCGGCGACACCGCCATTCCGGCTGACGAAAGACTCTCATGGCTGACTATGATTTCGACGTGCTGGTGATCGGCTCCGGGCCGGGCGGCTATGTCGCCGCGATCCGCGCCGCCCAGCTCGGCCTCAAGACCGCCTGCGCGGAAAGCCGCGAGACCCTGGGCGGAACCTGCCTCAACGTCGGCTGCATCCCGTCCAAGGCGCTGCTCCACGCCTCCGAATTGTTCGAGGAAGCGGCCCACGGCACGATGGCCAAATGGGGGATCAAGGCGAGCGGGGTCGAGCTCGACCTCGACCTGATGCACGCCGGGCGCAAGGATGCGGTCAAGGGCCTCACCCAAGGCATCGAATTCCTGTTCAAGAAGAACAAGGTCGAGTGGCTCAAGGGCCGCGCCGCGTTTGAAAGCGCCGACACCGTCAAGGTCGGCGACCGCACGGTGCGGGCGAAGAACATCGTCATCGCCACCGGCTCGTCGGTGACGCCGCTGACCGGAGTCGAGGTCGACCAGAAGCGGATCGTCGATTCGACCGGCGCGCTCGAGCTGGCCGCGGTGCCGGGCCACATGGTGGTGATCGGCGGCGGGGTGATCGGGCTCGAGCTGGGCAGCGTATGGAAGCGGCTTGGCGCCAAGGTCACCGTGGTCGAATATCTCGACCAGATCCTGCCGGGCATGGACGGCGACGTGCGCAAGGAAGCCAACAAGATCTTCAAGAAGCAGGGGTTCGAGTTCAAGCTCGGGACCAAGGTCACCGGCGCCAAGGTCGAGGGCGAAACGGTCAAGCTCAGCGTCGAGCCCGCCGCCGGCGGCGCCGCGGAGACGATCGACGCCGATGTCGAGTTGGTGTCGATCGGCCGCCGCCCCAACACCGACGGCCTCGCGCTCGACAAGGCCGGGCTCGCGGTCAATCAGAAGGGGCAAATCGAGATCGACCACGACTTCCGCACCAAAGTCGCGGGTGTGTGGGCGATCGGCGACG
>NZ_JANPKO010000093.1:0-27653 GCF_031426035.1 Sphingomonas sp.
CTGCTGACCACCGGCAACAAGTCCGAGATGTCGGTCGGCTACGCCACCCTCTACGGCGACATGGCGGGCGGCTTTTCTGTCCTCAAGGATGCCTACAAGTCGACCGTCTTCGCGCTCTCGAAATGGCGCAACCGCGTCCGCCCCGACGGCGCGCTCGGCCCGGCCGGCCCGGTCATGCCCGCCCGCGTCATCACCAAGCCGCCGACCGCCGAGCTCCGCCCCGACCAGAAGGACGAGGACAGCCTGCCCCCCTACGCGCTGCTCGACCGCATCCTGGAGGGCCTGGTCGACAAGGAGCTATCCGCCGCCGAAGTCGCCGCCGCGACCGGCGCCGACCTTGCCCTGGTCGCCGACATCGAGGGCAAGGTGCTGCGCGCCGAATACAAGCGCCGCCAGGCGCCGCCCGGGGTCAAGCTCGGCAGCCGCAACTTCGGCCGCGACCGCCGCTACCCGATCACCAACGCCTTCCGCACCGGCTCCACCAAATGACCGTCACCACCCGCTTCGCCCCGTCGCCGACCGGGCGGCTGCACGTCGGCAACATCCGCACCGCGCTCCACAACGCCTTGTTCGCGCGCCGCCACGGCGGACGCTTCGTGCTGCGCATCGACGACACCGACCGCGAACGCTCGACCGCGGCGTTCGACGACGCGATCCACGCCGACCTCGCCTGGCTCGGCCTTCACCCCGACGCCACCGTCCGCCAGTCCGAACGTTTTTCACTTTACGAGCGCGAGTTCGACAAGCTCAAGGCGGCCGGCCGCGTTTATCCTTGTTACGAAACCCCCGAAGAGCTCGACCTGCGCCGCAAGATCCTCCTCGGCCGCAGCCTCCCGCCGGTCTACGAGCGCCCGCCCGAAGGCACGCCGCCCCCCGAAAACCGCGCCCCGCACTGGCGCTTCCGCCTCGACCACGATGCCCCGATCGCATGGGACGACCTCGTCCGCGGCCCGCAGAAATTCGACCCCAAATTGCTGTCCGACCCGGTCGTCCGCCGCGAGGACGGCAGTTGGCTCTACCTCCTCCCCAGCGTGATCGACGACATCGACCTCGGCATCAGCCACATCGTGCGCGGCGAGGACCATGTCTCCAACAGCGCGACCCAGATCCAGATGTTCGACGCGCTCGGCGCGCCCGCCCCGCACTTCGCCCACGAGGCGCTGCTGGTTGCCGCCGAGGGCAAATTGTCCAAGCGCCTCGGCTCGCTCGGGGTCGAGGATCTGCGGACCGCCGGCCTCGAGCCGATGGCCCTGCTGTCGCTGCTCGCGCTGATCGGCATCTCGCAGCCGGTCGAGGCCGCCGCCACCCTCGACGACCTCGCCCGCGACTTCGATTTTGCCCATTTCGGTCGCGCCCCCGCGCACTTCGACCTCCACGACGTCGAATTGCTCAATGCGCGCCTGCTCCACCAGCTCGAGTTCGCCGCCGTCGCCGATCGCCTCCCCGCGGACGCCACCGAACAGGATTGGCAGCTGCTCCGCCCCAACCTCGAGCGCCTCGCCGATTTCGCCGAGTGGCACGCGGTGATCGCCGGCGACATCGCGCCCCCCGAGCTCAGCCACGACGACCGCGCCTTCGTGCGCGAAGCCGCCGCCGTCGCCGAATCCCTCGACTGGTCGGCCGAGCCGTGGCGCGCGCTGACCGACGCGCTCAAGGCGTCGACCGGTCGCAAGGGCAAGCTGTTGTTCCACCCGTTGCGCCTCGCATTGACGGCACGCGACAGCGGCCCGGAGATGGCCGGGCTACTCACCCGCATCGGCCGCGACCGCGCCATCGCCCGCCTCACCGCCGCCGCCCGCCGCTGACGTCAGTGCTCCTGCGAAGGCAGGACCCCAGGCTCTTTCGCACATCACCCGCGACACTGCGCTGGCCTCACCCCAGGCATCAAAACAACAAGCTTGCGGAACAAATGAGATGATGTAACATTCCATCCATAACGACTCGCGTGAGGAGGCTGCCATGCCCGTCTACGCTCGAACCGCCGCTTACTCCGGCGCCCGCCGCCATCCGCGCGCCTTGCTGCTGATCGTCGCCGCCCACGCCGCGCTGCTTGCAGCGGTGATGAGCGCGAAAATGGACCTCCCCCAGCGCGTCGGCAGGATCACCGAGGTCATCCTGATCCCCGAGCCGCTGCCCCCGCCGCCGGACGTGCCGCAGCCCAAGCCCGAGCCGCAGCGCCCATCCAGCATCGAAACCGTGCCAAGCGTGATACCGGTTCCCCAGCCCGATCGCCCTTTGGTCGATCCGACCCCGCTCCCGATCCCGCCTCGCGACAATATCGCCCCAATGCCGCAGCCCGAACCGCTGCCGCTGCCCAATCCCGTGCGCATCGGCCCGCGCTTCGCCACCCCCGCCTCGGCGCTGCGCCCGCCGTACCCCGACTCCAAGCGCCGCCTCGAGGAAGAAGCGGTGCTGCGGCTGAAATTGACGATCGACCCGCGCGGCCGCGTGGTGGCGGTCGACCCGGTCGGCGCCGCCGACCCGGTGTTCCTCGCCGCCGCGCGAAAACACCTGCTCGCCCGCTGGCGCTATCAGCCCGCCACCGAAGGCGGCCGCGCCGTCGCTTCGTCGACAGTGATCACCCTGCGTTTCGAGCTAAACGACTAACCCCTTCTCCCCTCCCCAAACGGGGGAGGGGCCGGGGGTGGGGACTCCTGCTTTCGAAGCCGACCGATCATCCCCACTGGCACCGCCGCCGCGCACCGCCTATCTTGTCTTGCGATGTCGATCATCCCGCCTCCCGTCAGCCCGCGCGCCGCGCTCGCCGATTTTCGCAACTTCCTGCGTCACCGCGAGCGCGAGCATTGGATCGGCGCCGCGCTCGCCGTGCTGGTCACCGCGATCATCATCATCGAGTTCCTGGTCGATTCGAAGATCAACACCGCGCCCCCGCCGCGCATCATCTACGTCGAGCAGTGGAAGGCCGACCGCAGCGACGCCGAGATCATCGCCCGCCAGAAAAAGGAGCAGGCCGAGCGCGAGGCGGCCCTGAAGGAACGCCAGCGCCAGTTCCAGAAGCTCGAGAAGCAGCTCGGCATTGAATAACGACTCGGGCTGGATGGCCGAGGCGATTGCGCTCGGCGACTCGGCGCGCGGCCGCACCGCCCCCAATCCCAACGTCGGCTGCATCATCGTTTCCCCCGCCGGAGACATCGTCGGCCGCGGCGCCACCGCCCCCGGCGGCCGCCCCCACGCCGAGGCGGTCGCGCTCGATCAAGCCGGCGCGGCGGCCAACGGCGCCACCGCCTTCGTCACCCTCGAGCCATGCGCCCATCTCAGCGAGCGCGGCCCCGCCTGCGCCGATTTGCTGATTGCCGCCGAGCCTGCCCGCGTCGTCGTCGCGCTCGACGATCCCGACCCGCGCACCGCCGGCCAGGGCATCGCCCGCCTCCGCGCTGCCGGGATCGCGGTCGACATCGGCATCGGCGCGGACGCAGCATCCGCCTCGCTCTCGGGCTATTTCACCCGCCTCCGCCTCGGCCGCCCGCGCATCACCTTGAAGCTGGCGCTGTCGATCGACGGCAAGATCGCTTTGCCCTCGGGCGAATCGAAATGGATCACCGGCGAGGACGCGCGCGCCGACGCCCACCGCGAGCGCGCCCGCAGCGACATGATCGTGGTCGGCCGCGGCACCTACCTCGCCGATGCACCCAGGCTCGACGTCCGCCTGCCCGGTCTCGAGGACCATTCCCCGCGCCGCGCTTTGCTCACCCGCGGCGAGGCGGTCGACGGGTGGGAAACCCTGTCTTCCCCGCAAGATGTGCATCGACTTCATGACGTCAACGACCTGTTGGTAGAGGGCGGCTCGGCGACCGCCACCGCCTTCCTCGCCGAGGACCTCGTCGACCGCATCCTGATCTACCGCGCCCCGATCCTGGTCGGCGACGGCAAGTCGTCGTTCGGCTACTTCGGCCTCGACGCCATCGCCGACGCGCATGGGCGGTGGGCGGCAACGGATTCCCAGTCCCTCGGCCCCGACCGCCGCGAAGTTTACGAGCGGGTTCGTTCGATACGCCGCTGAGAGCGGCTACTCACGATGAGCGGGACGATTTGCCTCCAGCCGCTCATCCTGAGTAGGGACTGAGCTCTTGTCGAAGGCCCGTATCGAAGGAAGGCCCGTACTCGAGCATGTTCACCGGGATCATCACCGACATCGGCACCGTCGCCAGCGCCGAGCAGCGCGGCGACCTGCGGCTGCACGTGACCACCGCCTACGACCTCGCCACCGTCGACCTCGGCGCCTCGATCGCCTGCTCGGGCGTGTGCCTGACCGTGGTCGACAAGGGAAAAGACTGGTTCGCGGTCGATGTCTCCGCCGAGACGCTGTCGCGCACCGCGCCCGGACTGTGGCGCGAGGGGGCACAGCTCAACCTCGAGCGCCCGCTGAAAGTGGGCGACGAGCTCGGCGGCCACATTGTCACCGGCCACGTCGACGGCCTCGCCGAGGTGCTCGGCGTATGCCCCGAAGGCGATTCGGCGAAGATCGGCCTCAAAGCCCCCGACTCGCTCGCCCCCTACATCGCCGAGAAAGGCTCGATCACCCTCGACGGCGTCTCGCTGACCGTCAACCAGGTGCGCACCGCGGAGGACGGCAGCACCCATTTTGCGGTCAACGTCATCCCCCACACCGCCGCCCACTCGACCTTCGGCGACCTCGCCGCCGGACGACAGCTCAATGTTGAGATCGACATCCTCGCCCGCTACCTCGACCGTATGCTGGCGGCCCGCAACGCTTGAATGTGATTATTTGCGCTGGCACGTCACATTACAGTGTGATATCGGCGAAAAATGTCCACCGACCTCATCGAGCGCCTGACCGCCGTCATCGAAACCGGCGAGGTCAGCCGCGCCGGGCTCGCGCGTGCCGCCGGCCTCCACCCCAATAGTCTGCGCAAATTGGGCTCGCCCGACTGGAACCCGACCGCCGACACGCTCGTGCGTTTGGAAAAGCTGCTGCTCAGCGGCACCACCGACGTCCTGGTTGGGGCCGAGGCGATCATCGACGAGGCGCGCAACGGCCGCATGTTCATCCTGGTCGACGACGACGACCGCGAGAATGAGGGCGACCTCGTCATCCCGGCGCAGATGGCGACTCCCGACGCGATCAACTTCATGGCGCGCCACGGCCGCGGGCTGATCTGCCTCGCGCTGACCAAGGAGCGCGTCGATGCGCTCGGGCTCAAGCCGATGACCCAGGCCAACCGCAGCCGCAACGAAACCGCCTTCACCGTCTCGATCGAGGCGCGCGACGGCATCTCGACCGGGATCAGCGCGGCAGATCGTGCGCGCACTGTCGCAGTCGCCATCGACGCCGCCAACGATTCCGACGCGATCGTCTCCCCCGGCCACATTTTTCCATTGGTCGCGCGCCCCGGCGGCGTTCTCGTCCGCGCCGGCCACACCGAGGCCGCGGTCGACGTCGCCCGCCTCGCCGGCCTCAACCCCTCGGGCGTGATCTGCGAGATTATGCGCGAGGACGGCACCATGGCCCGCCTCGACGACCTGATGGACTTCGCGCGCACGCATGGTTTGCGCATCGGCACCATCCGCGATCTGATCGCCTACCGCCTCAAGAAGGACCATATGGTCGAGCGCGTAGCCGCCGCGCCGTTCCACGCATCGAGCGGCGCCGAATGGCAGGCGCAGGTGTTCCGCGACAAGGCCACCGGTGCCGAGCAGCTCGCGATCGTCCACGGCACTATCGACCCCACCGAGCCGGTGCTCGTCCGCATGCACAGCCTCGATTTGTTCGCCGACGTGCTCGGCGAGGCCAGCGCACGCAGCGGCCTGCTCCCCGGCGCGATGCGCATGATCGAGGACCACGGCGCCGGGGTCATCGTCACGCTCCACGCCGCCTCCCCCGGCTCGCTGTCGCGCGCCGCCGATCTCCGCGCCGGCAAGACCGGCAGCGGCGCCGAGGAAGCACTGCGCAGTTACGGCATCGGCGCGCAGATCCTCGCCGCGCTCGGCATCCACGA
Organism: Sphingomonas sp.; assembly: GCF_031426035.1. GTDB lineage: Bacteria > Pseudomonadota > Alphaproteobacteria > Sphingomonadales > Sphingomonadaceae > Sphingomicrobium. Next base: position 5,979 of record NZ_JANPKO010000093.1, read on the forward strand.
CATGATTCTCTTGTCGAACACCTGCCACTCGCCGGTTGCTTTGTCCGGCTACGGCCTGGCGATCATCGAGGAGCGCCCGATCCCCGCGCTCGAGTCCCCAGCCGCGTAACATGGCGAAAGTGCTGATCGCCGAAGCGCGCTTTTACCCGCATCTCAACGACCTGCTGCTGGCCGGCGCGCGCGCCGCGATCGAGGCGGCCGGCGCCGCGCACGAGACGATCACCGTCCCCGGCGCGCTCGAGCTTCCCGCCGCGATCGCGCTGGCCGCCGAAAGCGGCGGCTTCGACGCGTTCGTCGCCTTGGGCGTGGTGATCCGCGGCGAGACCTACCATTTCGAAATCGTCGCCGGCGAAAGCGCGCGCGCGCTGATGGCGCTGACGCTTGACGGGCTCGCCGTCGGCAACGGCATCCTGACGGTCGAGAATGAAGCCCAGGCGCTGGCCCGCGCCGATCCTAAGCAGGGCGACAAGGGCGGCGATGCGGCGCGCGCCGCGCTCGCCTTGCTCGAGCTTAAGCAGCGGTTCGCCTAGCCCAACGGGATCAGCACCTCGCTGCGCCTCAGCGGCGGCGGGACCATCGGCGAATTGTAGAACGCATATTCCGGTTCGCTCGCCGACGCCTCGCCCTGCCGCCCGAGCCACCCGCGCAGCAGATCCTCCTGCTCCGCCAGTTTGTCGTCATTTGCGACCCCCGCAAAGCGCACCGCGCCGACCCTGCGCGGGGGCAATTCGACCAGTTCGACATCGCCGGGCGGCTCGGGCAAATCCTCGGCCGTTCGCCCCTCGGGCATCACGAACCGCACCCGCCAGCCGCCTTCGACAAGGTCGTCGAACAATGGCGGGTCGCTCGCCATCGGGTCGCCGCCGTCCTGCAGCACCGGCACCGTCATCGGCAACGCCTCGCCCTCGCGCGACTTGGCGAAGATATAATCGGCGAGCAGCTCGAACCCGCGGTTGAGCGCGGTCTTGCGCTCGCCTCGCACGACCGTCTCGGCGACGGTGATCGCGGGGTAGCCGCGGATTTCGAAGTCGCCGTCGCTGGCAAGCACGCGATAGTCGGGCCCGGGCGTCGCTTTCTCACGAAAATAGTAAATCGCGGCGGCGCCGAGCAGCGTCGCTCCGGCGGCCGCCGCCCCGGCGATCAATGGCTTGCGCATGGTTCGCTCTCCTCGCGCGAACCAATGGTTCAGGCGGCGGCCTGTTCCCGCAGCCGCGGATAGTCGAGATAGCCGGCCGGGCCCTGGCTGTAGAACGTCGCGCCATCGGGCACATTGAGCGGCGCGCCGACGCGAATCCGTTCGACCAGGTCGGGGTTGGCGAGGAACGCGCGGCCGAATGCGATGCCGTCGACCACCCCCTCGTCGAGCCGCGCCTGCGCATTGGCCCCGGCATAGTCGCTGTTGAGGATGATTTTTCCAGAATAATGCGCGCGCATCGCCGGGCTGACCGGGGGCGTCGGCTCGCCGCCGAAGCTGGTCCCCGGGCGCGGCTCGCGCAGCTCGATCCACGGCACGCCAAGCTGCTCGAGCCGCTGCGCCAGCGCGCTGAACAACGCCTCGGGCTCGGCGTCGACCACTCCCTGCGAAAGGATATTGGGCGAGAAACGGATGCCGGTGCGGCCCATCCCGATCTCGCCCCCGACCGCTTCCAGCACGTCGCTGACCAGCCGCATGCGGTTGTCGATCGACCCGCCATACTCATCGTCGCGGTGGTTGGCCGAGCCGCGCAAAAACTGATCGAGCAGATAGCCGTTGGCGCCGTGGATCTGGACCCCGTCGAACCCCGCCGCGACCGCATTGCGCGCCGCACACACATAATCGGCGGTGACCCGCGCAATATCGTCGCGGGTCGCCGCGCGCGCTTCGACGTACGGCTTCTTGCCCTCGTAGGTATGCGCCTTGTCGGGCGCGGTGGTCGCCGATGACGACAGCGGCTGGCCTTCGCCGAGGTCGGGATGGACCACCCGCCCCATGTGCCACAATTGCGCGACGATCCGCCCGCCGGCGGCGTGCACCGCGGCGGTCACCGGCTTCCATCCCTCGACCTGGTCGCCGTTCCACAGTCCCGGCGCGTAGGGCCAGCCGAGCCCCTCGCGGCTGATCCCGGTCGCCTCGGAAATGATCAGCCCGGCGGCGGCGCGCTGGGCGTAATAGTCGGCCATGATCGGCGTCGGCACCGCCGCCTCGGTCGCGCGGCCGCGCGTCAATGGCGCCATCAAAATCCGGTTGGGCAGCGCCAATGCGCCGAGTTGAAGCGGGTCGAACAGGCTGGGCATCACGGGCCTTTCTGCTATCGGGCCATCCCCAGCGCCGAGGAGCCGACAGATAGTTTCAATTGGAAACTCTTCAAGGGCGCATCCGCTGGCCTTTCTCGCCCTGCTGGTCGGCAGCAGCGCGCTCGCGTTCGGCCCGTGGATGGTGCGCGAGGCCGGGGTCGGCCCGGTCGCGGCGGGGTTCTGGCGGCTCGCGCTGGCATTGCCGTTCCTGTTCGTGATCGCCCGCGTGATCGGCCAGCCGGTGCACTGGCCGGGCCGCGCGCTGGCGGTGCTGATCGGGTTCGCCGCGTTCTTCTTCGCCGCCGACCTCGCCGCGTGGCACGCCGGCATCCACATGACCAAGCTCGGCAATGCCACCTTGTTCGGCAATGTCTCGAGCTTTGCCTTCGCCGCCTGGGGGCTGTGGCTGGCGCGCACATTGCCGTCGCCGCTGCAGGCCGCGGCGCTCGCGCTGGCCGCGATCGGCGCCGCATTGCTGATGGGCGGCAGCGCCGAATTGTCCGTGCGCAACCTCCACGGCGACCTGCTCGCGCTGACCGCTGGGCTGCTTTACACCGGCTATCTGATCGCGGTTGAGCGCGGCCGCGGCAGCCTTGCCCCCTTGCCCTTGCTGTTCCTGTCGAGCGCGTTCGGCGCGGCCATGCTGCTCCCGCTCGCGCTCGCGCTGGGCGAACAGATCATCCCCGCCGACTGGACCTTTGTGTTCCTCCTCGCGCTCGGCAGCCAGGTGCTCGGGCAGGGTTTGCTGGTCTATGCCATCGGCGCGCTGCCGCCGCTGGTGGTCGGGCTGACCCTGCTCACCCAACCGGCGATCTCGGCGCTGGTCGGCTGGTATGGCTATGGCGAGACATTGTCCGCGCTTGATTGGGCCGGCGCCGCCGCGATCGCCGCCGCGCTGGTGCTGGTGCGACTGCCCGCGAAGGGCTTGCGCGGCGCGCCCTCGGCCGCCACCTAGTTCATCATGGAGCCCGCCACCCCGCTCGAGCAATTGCGCGCCAAGCTCGCGCTCGCGGTCGGCGACAATGCGGTGTTCGACGGCTGGTGCATGAAAGCGGTCGAGGCCGCCGCCGACCAGCTCGGCATCGACCGCGCCCAGGCCCGGCTCGCCATGCCCAAGGACGCGGCCGGGCTAATCGACGCCTACATGGCCGGGGTCGACCGCGCGCTCGAGGCGCATTTCACCCCGGCGCGGCTGGCCAAGCTGAAGATCCGCGAGAAGATTCGCGCTCTGGTGTGGCAGCGGCTCGAGCTGATGGGGCCGGCGCGCGAAGCGGTTCGCCGCGCGCTGGCGACCCTCGCCATGCCGCACAATATGCCGCTCGGAATGAAGCTGTCGTGGCGCAGTGCCGACGTGATGTGGCGGCTGGCCGGCGATACCGCGACCGATTTCAACCACTACACCAAGCGCCTCACCCTCGGCGCGGTGTACGGTTCGACGCTGCTGGTGTGGCTCGACGACGCCGGCGACGGCTGGCCTGACACCGCCGCCTTCCTCGACCGCCGCATCGACGACGTCATGCGCTTCGAGAAGTTCAAGGCCGGCTGGCGCCGCTCCGAGCGCTTCAGCCTGGCGCGTTTCGCGGGCCGCCTGCGCTATCCGCCGCGTTGATCGGCAACAATAACCAATGTTGCGCATTGAGCCGGGGCGGGCTGGGCGGAAAGTGGAGTAAAATCATGACGGTTAAGCACGGACTCTATGCGATCGGTCTCGCCGCGGCGGCGCTGGCGATCACCCCGGCGGCGGCGCAGCGCAACCCGCAGAGCGGCCCGACGGTCGGCGACTGCATCTCCGATGGGATTTACGGCAACGAGCCCAACATGGCCAATGGCGCGCCCGGCGGGCCGGCCGAGCAGGCGCCCGGCAGCCAGGCCGGCAACGTCCTCCCCAGCCAGTCGCCCGGCCCGTTCGTGACCAACCCCGACGGCTCGGTCCGGCGCGGCAGTTCGGTCGGCGATTTCAACCAGCAGTTCGGCGGCGGCGCGGTGCCCGAATTCTGCCGCACGCTCACCGACCTTTAGGCATCGGGCCCGGCTGCCTCGCGCACTCTGGTTGGCTAGCCGGCGCGGGCGGCCGGGCCACTCGTTATTGATAATCATTCTCAAGATGCTATGGGCGACTCATGGCATCCGCGCTGCTCCGCTCGCTGTACATGCTGATCGCGCTGGCCGGTCTTGCCCTGTCGGCGCCGGCGTTTGCCGCCGTCACCGACGAGGTCCAAACCAGCTGGCGCCTGCTCGATTACATCGCGGTCGATTACCGTGAGGCGGTGCGCGGCGGCAAAATCGTCAATGCCGCCGAATATCAGGAGATGGTCGAATTCTCCGCCGCGGTGTCCAAACGGCTCGCAGCGCTCCCTGCCGATCCCGCGCGCGATGACCTGATCGCCCAATCCGCCGCCCTCCAGTCGGCAGTCGACGCCAAGGCCGAACCGGCGTCCATCGCCACCGCCGCGCGCAAGCTCGCCGCAGGGTTGCTCGCGGCCTACCCGGTGCCGCTCGCCCCGGCGCGCGCCCCCGACCTCGCCCGCGGCTCGGCGCTCTATGCGGACAATTGCGCCTCGTGCCACGGCGGCAAGGGCGAGGGGCCGAGCGCCGCCTTCGCCCAGCTCGACCCGCCGCCGATCGCTTTCCAGGACCGCGCCCGCGCCCGCGAACGCAGCCCGTTCGCGCTCTACCAGGTGATCTCTCAGGGCCTCGAAGGCACCGCGATGCAGAGTTTTGCATCGCTTCCCGAGGAAGATCGCTGGGCGCTCGCCTTCCACGCCGGCCGCCTCGCCTACCCGGATGTCGCGCGCGGTGAACAAATCTGGCGCGCCGAGCCCGCTATCCGCGCCCTGGTGCCCGACATGGCCGCGCTCGCCGCGCTGACCCCGGCCGAACTCGAGCGCAGGATCGGCGCCGACAAGGCCGCCGCGGTGATCGCCTATCTCCGCGCCGCGCCGGGCACGCTCTCTGCGGACAAGCCCGCCTCGCTCCAGCTCGCCCGCGACCGCTTGCGTCAAAGCGTCGCCGCCGCCGCCGCCGGCGACCGTGCCCGCGCCAACGAGCTCGCTCTGTCCGCTTACCTCGACGGATTCGAGCCGGTCGAAGCGGTGCTCGCCACCCGCGACAACGCGCTGATGGTGCGGATCGAGGCGGCAATGGCCGGCCTGCGCACCGCAATCGGCCGCGGCGAGGATGCGGCCGCGCTACGCAACCGCCTTGCCGCCACAGAAGCCCTGCTCACCGAGGCCGAAGCTGCGCTCGCCCCCGAAGCCGAAAGCAGCCTGTCGACCTTCCTCGGCGCGTTCGCGATCCTGCTCCGCGAAGGCCTCGAAGCCCTGCTCGTGGTGATCGCGATGATCGCCTTCCTGCGCAAAGCCGAGCGCACCGAAGCGATGCCTTTCGTCCACGCCGGCTGGGTCGCTGCACTGCTCGCCGGCGCCGCCACCTGGGCGGTCGCGACCTATGCCATCGGCATCAGCGGGGCGAGCCGCGAGCTGACCGAGGGCTTCGGCTCCTTGCTCGCCGCGGTGATCCTGCTCTCGGTCGGGATCTGGATGCACGGCAAGGCGCAGGCCGCCGAATGGCGCCGTTACATCGCCGAGAAAATGCAGGGCGCACTGTCGCGCGGCTCGGCGTGGTTCCTGTTCGGGCTCGCGTTCATCGTCGTCTACCGCGAGGTGTTCGAGACCATCCTGTTCTTCGCCGCTTTGTGGACCGCCGACAATGGCGCGACGATCCTCGCCGGCGCGCTGACTGGCGCGGCGCTGCTGGCGGCGATCGCCTGGGCGATGCTGCGCTTCAGCCGCACGCTGCCGATCACCGAATTCTTCCGTTACAGCGCGATCCTCATCGCGATCCTCGCAGTGGTTCTCGCCGGCAAGGGGGTCGGCGCGCTGCAGGAAGCCGGGCTGATCCCGGTCACCCCGCTCGCCGGCGTCCCGCGCATCCCCATGCTCGGCCTGTTCCCGACCGTCCAGGCGGTCGCCGCGCAGCTCCTCGCGCTGGCCGCGGTGCTGCTCGGCTTCCGCGCCGCGCGGCGACCGGCGGCAGTTCCGCTTGCCGCCGAATAGCTGCTTGGCTTAGGGACGGCTGAGTTTCGGGAGAGAAAAAATGGCGGGCGTGAACAAGGTGATCCTGGTCGGCAACCTCGGCGACGATCCGGAGGCGCGCTCGCTCAACAACGGCGGCGAAGTGGTCAATCTGCGCGTCGCCACGTCCGAATCGTGGAAGGACCGCGACGGCAACCGCCAGGAGCGCACCGAGTGGCACCGCGTGGTGATCTTCAACGAGAATCTCGGCCGCGTCGCCAAAAGCTATTTGAAGAAGGGCTCGAAGGTCTATCTCGAGGGCCAGATCCAGACCCGCAAATGGCAGGACCAGTCGGGCGCCGACAAATATTCCACCGAGGTCGTGCTGCAGAAATTCCGCGGCGAGCTGGTGCTCCTCGACAGCCGCGGTGACGGCGGCGGAGCGCGTGGCGGCGGCGCCGATTACGGCAGCGACGCCGGCGGCTTCGGTGGCGGTGGCGGCTCATCGCGTCCTCAATCGCGCCCGCAACCGGCCGCATTCGACACGGACCTAGACGACGACGTCCCGTTTTAAATTCCTCCCCATGTTTGCATGGGGAGGGGGACCATGCGCAGCATGGTGGAGGGGTTCACGGGCGGCGGATCAGTCCTCCGCCATCCCCTTCTTCAATTGCGCCAACGCCGCAAACGGGCCGGCCTGCTCTTCGCTCAGCACCCCCGCTTCCTTGAGCACGGCATCGGCGCCGGCGCTGCGCGGGTAGGGGTCGAGCGCCAGCGCCAGCGTGTCGGCGATCGCCGCGCCGAGCTCGATCGCGGCGCCGTCGTGAAACACCGTGTCGCAATCGTCGGGCGCCAGCTCGATCTCGTCCGCAACGTCGTCGCGCGGGGCGGGGATGAAGCGGATCTCGAACGCCTCGTCGACATGCGCCGCGATCGGCTCGCCAGTTGCGACGCAGCTCTGCGTTAGCGCCGACTTGACCCGCCCTTGCGCGCGCACCGTGTCACCGTCGCGGCCGAGCGTGGCGTGAGCCTCCAGCCGTTCGATCGCGGGCAGGCCAAGCCGACCCGCAACCGCCTCACGTTCGCCTTCCGTGGCAATCAAATCGATCCGCGCGCCGTCGCGACTCTGGTTGAGCGGCAGCCGATGCTCGAAATCCTCGCTCATCCGATCTTCCCCTCGATCAGCGCCGCATCGTCGGCCGCATCGAGCCTTTGCCACAGGGCGTGCGCGGCGGATGCGGTATGCGCGACCGCCGCGTCGGGCTTTGCCTGACCGCGATGCATGCAGCGCTCGGCGAAATCGCGCCAGTCGGCATCGCCGCTGACCGCGGCTCGCGCTACCTCGACCCGGCCGGCCAGCGCGCCGACCATCGCCCGCACCTGCTTGCCCAGCGTGGGGTCGCCGATGCCCATCTCGCGCAATTCCGAATCGAGCGCCTCGATGATTCGTTCGGTCAGCGCGGCGCCGGCTTCGCCATGATCGGGGTTTCGCTCGAGGCGCACCAGCATCAGCGCGGCAACGCTGGCGAGCACCCCGAACCGCCCTTCCAGACTGTCTTCCGCGCCGCCTTGCGTGAACCAGTGCGGCGCGCGGGCTTCGGCCACCGCGGCGGCAAACAGCGCCTCGCCGCGCCTGGGCGCATCCGTTAATCGTGGGAACAGGCGGCGAAACATATGGCTCCTGACCGCCATTGCGGCCTATGGGCTGCGGCGCAAGGGTTGCGCCCGGGCTGGCGTGGCGGATATTGAGGCGTCGCGGTCGCGGCGCAAGCGCGAGCGTGCGAGGAGTTTGAAAATAATGAAGTCTGGGCTGTTCAAGGTCGCGCCGGCGCTGCTCGGCGTCGCGCTCCTCGCCGGGTGCACGGGCATCCGCGACCATCGCGGCCATGTCCTCGACAAGGAACTGGCGGCGGCGGTCCAGGTCGGCGTCGACAATAAGGACTCGGTGGCCAAGACCCTCGGCCGCCCGACCTTTACTGGCCAGTTCAACGACAATGAATGGTTCTACGTCGCGCGTGACACCAACACCATGGCGTTCCGCAACGCCAAGGTGATCGACCAGACCGTGCTGCGGGTGCGTTTCGACGCCGCCGGCAATGTCGCGGCGGTCGACCGCACCGGCAAGGAACTGGTGGCCTCGATCAACCCGGTCGACGACCTCACCCCGACGCTCGGCCGCAAGCGTGGCTTCTTCGAAGACCTGTTCGGCAACATCGGCACGGTCGGACAGGGTTTGCCGGGGCAGGGGCAGCAGGGGCCTGGCCGCAGCCAATAGCCGCCGCGACCGCGCACCTTTGAAGCACGCGCGCTTTGCCCTAAGCGCTAGGCCATGACCGCGACCCCCGCCGGCATGACCTATGCCGATTATCTCCAGCTCGACACGTTGCTCAACGCGCAGCAGCCATTGTCCGATCTGCACGATGAAATGCTGTTCATCGTCATCCACCAGACCAAGGAATTGTGGCTCAAGCAGATGCTGCACGAGCTGCACCTGGCGATCGCCGAGATCGACCAGGACCGTTTCTCGCCGGCGTGCAAGGCGATGGCGCGGATGGGCCGCATCCAGGCGGTGATGACGTTGTCGTGGGACGTGCTGGCGACGCTCACCCCGGTCGATTACACCGCCTTTCGCGATGTCCTCGGCACCTCGTCGGGCTTCCAGTCGGCGCAGTTCCGCGAGCTCGAATATCGCCTCGGGATCAAGGATCCGGCCTACCTCCAGCATTATGCCGCCGACGGCGCGATCCACACCCGCCTGCGCGCCGCGCTTGACGAGCCGAGCCTGCGCGATGCCGCCCATGCCGCGCTGGCACGCGCCGGCTTCGACCTCGGCGACCGCTCGGAGCAGGCGTTCGCGGCGGCCTGGCTCGAGGTCTACCGCGATGCCGACCGCTGGTTCGAGCTCTATCAGCTCGCCGAGAAGCTGGTCGATATCGACGACGCGCTGGCCTCATGGCGCCACAAGCACGTGCTTACTGTTGAGCGCATCATCGGCGCCAAGCCCGGCACCGGCGGCTCGGCCGGCGCGTCCTACTTGCGCTCGACCCTCGACAAACGCGCCTTCCCCGAATTGTGGTCGTTGAGAACCGAACTTTGAGCTTCAAGCCGTTGTTCTCGAAAAGCCTCGGCGCCGCGCCGAACCGGCTCCACCTCGCCGCGCACAGCCATCATCTGTGGCCAGACGCCAGTTTCGCCGGCCAAGTGGAATGCTGGGAAGACGCCGCCCGCCTCGCCGACCGCAAGTGGGACAAAGTGATGGGCGACGTGTGGCCCGAGGCGCAGGCCCACATCGCGGCCGAGCTCGGCCGCGGACAGGCCGACGCCATCGTATTCGCCTCGAACACCCATGATTTCCTCATCCGCCTGGTCGCCGCCGCCCCCCGCGCGGCCGCCGGGCCGCTGCGCATCCTGACCAGCGACGGCGAGTTCCACAGCGCCCGCCGCCAGTTCGCGCGCTGGGTCGAAAGCGGCGAGATCGCCCTCGACCAGGTCGCCGCCGAGCCGTTCGACACCTTCTCCGACCGCTTCCTCGCCGCCGCCACGGCCGGCGATCACGACCTCATCCTGGTCAGCCAAGTCCTGTTCGGCAGCGGCCGCCGTTTCGATCCCGTCGAGCAGCTTGCCGGCCTCGCGCGTCCCTCGGGCCCGTGGGTCGTGGTCGATGGCTACCACGCCTTCATGGCGATCGAGGCACCGTTAACGCCAACCGCCGCCGCCACCGCTTTCTACCTTGGCGGCGGCTACAAATATGCCATGGCCGGGGAAGGCTGCGCGTTCCTCCATTGCCCGCCGGGTTTCGGCCCACGCCCGCCGGTCACCGGCTGGTACGCCGAGTTCGACGATCTCACTCTTCCCCCCGGCATGGTCGGCTACGCGGGCGACGCGATGCGTTTCATGGGCGCAACCTTCGACCCCTCGGCGCTCTACCGCTTCAACTCGGTGCGCCGGATGCTCGCTGACAACAACCTGACCACCGCGCGCATTTCCGCCCATGTCGCAGCGCTCCAGAAGCAACTGGTCGACGCGCTCGCCGGCACGGCGCTCGGCGCGGCCGAATTGCTCAATCCGCTCGACGGCGCCCCCCACGCGCGCTTTCTCGCGTTCCGCAGCGCGCACGCCCAGCGCTGGTGCGCCGAGCTGATGGCGCGCGACTGCATCACCGACGTCCGCGGCGACGTCATCCGGCTCGGCCTCGGCCTCTATCACGACGAAAGCGACATCGCTGCGTTCGCGGCGCTGGCCGGGCAGCTGGCCTAGGGCTTCAGGCCGTCGCGCAACAAGCGGTTGACGATATTGGCGACCTGGTCCGGGTCTTCGCTCTCCCACACGCCGTAGCGCAGCCCGACGAACACGTTGGCCCCCATCACTGCCCAGGCGACGACTTCTTCCGCGAATGCCGAGTCCTGCCGGCGGATGGCGCCGTCGGCGGCGGCGGCCCGAAGCCGCGCCGCGATGCGGGCGGCGGCCCCGACATAATGCTCGCGATAGCCGGCGGGATCGACGAACTCGGCCTCGTCGATGATGCGATACACCTGCTGGCGGCTCTGAATCAGCCGCAGCAGTGCGGCCAGCGCTCCGCGTTCGCGGTCGAGGGGGTCGCCGGCGCCCGCCAGCGCCGGAGCGACCGCTAGCCGGACCTGCTCCGACATGTCACGGACCAGCGCCTGGAACACCTCCTCCTTGCTGTCGAAATAGGTGTAAAAGGTGCCCAGCGCGACGCCGGCCCGCCGCGTGATGCCGACAATCGAGCCGTCGCCGAAGCCCTTCTCGCCGAATTCCTCCATCGCCGCGTCGAGCAGCTTGCGCATGGTCAGCGCGCCGCGCGCGGTGCGCGGCGCCTTGGCCTCGTTCGCCACGCCCGGCGTCGGCGCGGCCGGCGCGCCGCGTGCCGAACCGACGTCGCGAGCCCCTTGGTCAGCCATGATCCCCGCGCCCCTTCCTGCCTCGCAATAAACCAAGTTGAAAGTTGGTTCAACTTTCATTAGGGTGACTCGAGGAGAGACAGGTCATCGGTCCGTGCGGCCCGACCTGCAAGGGGGAGATTTGACAATGGCTGCCATGGAACTGTTCGCGCGTGCCACACTGCTGACCGGCGCCGCCGCAATTGCGCTTATTCCAACCCCGGCGATGGCCCAGTCGGCCGAACCGCCCGCCGCTGAAGCCGCCGCCGAACCCCCGGCAACCGAAGCCCCCGCGCAAGCCGCCGTCGAACCGCCCGCCGCCGAAGCCGCCGCCGAGGACGGCGGCGACATCGTCGTCACCGCCCGCCGCCGCGACGAGTTGCTGCAGGACGTGCCGATCGCCGTCACCGCATATTCCGGCACCCAGCTCCAGCGCGAGGGTGCGGTCGACATCACCGACATCGGCGACACCACGCCCAACGTCACGCTCGAAAATTCGCGCGCCACCAACTCGACCTTGACCGCCTTTATCCGCGGCATCGGGCAGCAGGACCCGGTCGCCGGCTTCGAACAGGGCGTCGGGCTCTACCTCGACGATGTCTATCTCAACCGCCCACAGGGCTCGGTGCTCGACATTTACGACGTCGAGCGGATCGAGATCCTGCGCGGCCCGCAGGGCACCCTGTACGGCCGCAACACCATCGGCGGGGCAATCAAGTACGTTACCCGCCGCCTGTCCGCCGAGCCGCGAGTCGAGGTGCGTGGCACGGTCGGCACGTATGGCCAGTTGGACGGGGTGGCGACCGTCTCTTATCCTATCGCCGACATCGTCCGCGTCGGTGCGTCCGCAGCGCGGCTCTACCGTAACGGCTTCGGCAACAATATCACGGTCGGTGAGGACAATTACGACAAGAACGTGGTCGCCGGGCGCATCTCGGCCGAAATCGGGCGCGACGACAGCGCCCTGCTCCGGCTCAGCGGCGACTATACGCGCGACACCAGCCACGCCCGCGGCGGGCACCGGCTGATCCCGGGACTGCTCAGCGGCACGCCCGTCGACGACGATGTTTTCGATAGCTTCGGCGGGCAGTCCGACCCGCGCCAGAAGGTCACCAACAAGGGCGCCGCCGCCCACGGCCAGCTCGCCGTCGCGGAGGGGATCAAGCTCAAGTCGATCACCGCCTACCGCAAGGACAACAGCCGGGGGCCGATCGATTTCGACGCGACGCCGTTGGTCGATGTCGATGTGCCCGGCATCTACAAGAACAAGCAGTTCAGCCAGGAATTCCAGCTCGAGGTGGAACGCGGTGCGCTGTCCGGCGTCGCCGGCGTCTATTACCTCGACGCCGACGCCCAGACGCTGTTCGACGTACGCCTGTTCACGACCTTTACCAGTCCAACCCTGGGCGGGTTCGCGGCGTTCACCAACGCCGACGTCAACACCAAGACGTGGGCCGTGTTCGGCGACTTCACCTACGACATCAACCAGCAGTTCGCCGTCTCGGTCGGCGCGCGCTACACCGACGACCGGCGCAAGGCGTCGATCTTCCGCCAGTCGTACCTCGGCAACGGGTCGCCGATCTTTGGCGGCCTCGGCATTCCTTTCGGCGCGGCGACCTCGGACTTCGACGGCAAGCGCACCGACACCGCCTTCACGCCGCGCGCCTCGGTCAGCTACAAGCCCAACGACGATCACCATTTCTACGCCAGCTACGCCAAAGGCTTCAAAGGCGGCGGATTCGACCCCCGCGGTTCGACCACCGCGGCACCCGATCTCAACGGCGACGGCACCGTCGATGACGACGAGATCTACGACTACATGACGTTCGAGCCCGAAAAGGTCACCAGCTACGAGCTCGGCTGGAAGGGCAGCTTCCTCGACAAGCGCGTGTCGGCCGGGCTCGCGCTGTTCCACGCCGACTACCAGGACATGCAGATCCCCGCCTCGAACGCGTGCGTCGATGCCAACGGCAACGCCAGCTTCTGCGGCGAAACGAGCAATGCCGGCAAGGCCCGCATCCGCGGCATCGAGTTCGAGGGCAACGCACGCCTGTTCGGCGAGCCCGGCGGCTCGCGGCTGAACTTCGCCTGGTCGCTTGGCTATCTCGACGCCAAGTTCAAGGAGTATAAGACGTTCCTCCTGTTCGACGAAAACCTCGTGCCGTTCGCCGGCGGGCCGCAGCCGGTCGACCTGGCCGATTTCCGCAAGGTCCAGAACACCCCCAAATGGACTGCCAGCGGAACCTTGAGCTACGCCACGCGCGTGGCCGGCGGCGCGTTGAACCTCAACTCGACGCTCGCCTACCGCAGCAAGAGCCAGCAGTTCGAAACGCCGATCCCGCAACTCGACCAGAAGGGGTTCGCGCTGTGGAGCGCGGGCGCAACCTACGACCTGCCCGGCAACCATTGGACGGTCGGCGTCTACGGGAAGAATTTGACGGACAAGAAGTACGTCACCGCGGGCTATAACTTCCTCTACCAGAACCCCTACACCGGAGAATTCATCGGCAACGGCATTGGCGCGGGGCCGGCGTTCGGCGTGCCCGGCTACGACGCGGCGCTCGGCCGCGAAGGCGTGCTGACCGCTTATTACGGCAACCCGCGGCAGGTGTTCTTCACCCTCGGCTACAAGTTCTGAGCGGGGGACGCGGGGGCCGCCGGACCCGGTCCGCGGCCCCCGCTCATCCGGCCTCGACCATGGCCACCGGCTTCACCGAACGACGCTGGACGTCCCGTGACGGCCTGTCGCTGTATGCCCGCGACTATGCCGGCGCCGGCGGGGAGGCCAGGCTACCCGTCATCTGCCTTCACGGGCTGACCCGCAACTCGAAGGATTTCGAGGGCGTCGCGCCGATCATCGCCGGATTGGGCCGCAGGGTGATCGTCCCCGATGTCCGCGGCCGCGGCCAATCGGACCGCGACCCCAGCCCGGCCAACTACCGCCCGCCGATCTACGCGCGCGACGTGGTGGAAATGATGGCGGCGCTGCACGCTCCGCGCGCGGTGTTCCTCGGCACCTCGATGGGCGGACTGATCACCATGACTCTGGCGGCGCTCCGGCCGAACGCCATCGCGGCCGCCATCCTCAACGATGTCGGCCCCGCGATCGCGCCTGAGGGCGTCGCGCGCATTCTCGGCTATGCCGGCAAGCCGGTCGAGATCCGCAGCTGGGATGACGCGGCCGACTACGTCCGGCAGGCGTATGCGCCATCCTTCCCGGCTTATGATGCCGAGCAATGGCGCGACCTCACCCGGCGCACCTTCCGCGACAAAAATGGCGTTCCCGTGCTGGATTATGACCCGGCGATCTCCGCCGCCCTGCGCAAGCCGCCGGGCAGGGCTGCGCGGTGGATCGCCGCCTTTTTATTCCGCCGGCTTGCCCGCGGGCGCCCGCTGCTGCTGATCCGCGGCGAGTTGTCCGATCTGATTACCGCCGACCTCGCTGCCCGCATGAAGCGTACCGCACCGCACGCCCAGTCCTGTGTCGTGCCCGGCGTCGGCCATGCCCCAGCGCTGACCGAGCCCGCCGCGATTGACGCCATCGCGCAATTCTTGCGAACCGTGCCCTGACCGCGAGTTGCGTGGGCCCGCCTGCCGAAGCCGAAAGGGTTAAACAATGAATCAGCCAGACGCGGGCGAGGCAGGGGTGGCGCCGGGGCGCGGGCTCGGCAACCGCGTCCTCCTCCTGCTCCTGCTCGCCTACGTGTTCAACTTCGTCGACCGCCAGATCATCGGCGTGCTGGCGGTGCCGATCAAGGCCGAGCTCGGGCTCAGCGACCGCCAGCTGGGGCTGATGGGCGGGGTTGCGTTCGCTCTGTTCTACTCGACCCTGGCGCTGCCGATCGCCTGGCTCGCCGACCGCAAGAGCCGGATCGCGATCATCTCGGCCTCGGTCGCGGTGTGGAGCCTGTTTACCGCGCTGTGCGGGCTGGCGCAGAATTTCTGGCAATTGTTCGCCGCGCGGATGGGGGTCGGGATCGGCGAGGCGGGCGGGGTGGCGCCGAGCTATTCGCTGATCTCCGACTATTTCCCGCCGTCGCGCCGCGCTCGCGCTTTGGCCTTTTTCTCGCTCGGAATCCCGCTCGGCTCGGCGCTCGGCATCTTCTTCGGCGGGTGGATCGCGAGCAGCATCGACTGGCGCACCGCGTTCATCGTGGTCGGCCTCGCCGGCCTGCCCGCCGCGCTGCTGCTCAAGCTGTTCGTGCCCGAGCCGAAGCGCGGCGCCACCGATGCGGTGATGGCCGACGATGCACCGCCGTTCGCCGAGGTCGCCGCCACCCTCGCCCGCAACCCCAGCTTCTGGCTGCTGTCGTTCGGCGCCGCCTCGGGCTCGATCCTCGGCTACGGGCTGATCTTCTGGCTGCCCGCTCTGTTCACCCGCAGCTTCGGCCTGTCGCTCGGCGACATCGGCTGGTTCTACGGCTCGATCGTGCTGGTCGGCGGCATGCTCGGAACCTGGCTCGGCGGGGTCGTCGGCGACCGCTTCGGCAAGGACCGGCCGGCCGCCTACGCATTGATCCCGGCGATCTGCTTCCTGATCGCCGCTCCGGCCTACGCCGCCGGGCTGTTCGCTCCCTCGCTGACCGCCGCCTGGCTGCTGTTCGTGATTCCCCAGATGCTCGGCCTGGCGTGGCTCGGGCCGGTGCTGAGCGCGGTGCAATTGCTGGTCCCGGCGTCGATGCGCGCGACCGCCTCGGCGGCGTTCCTGCTGATCAACAATTTCATCGGCATCGGTTTTGGCGTGTGGGTGTTCGGCGAGATGTCAACGCGCATGACCGCCGCCTACGGCACCGAGGCCCTGCGCTACTCGGTGCTCTACGGCCTCGGCTTCTACGCGCTGTCGGCGATCTTCTATTTGTTCGCCGCGCGGCGCCTTGCGCGGGACTTCCACGCGCCTGCTGCACGGCCCAACGACTCCGCAACCTGAGGTTCAGCTTGGTCGGCTAGGCCGGGCGCGAACCCCGCCGGAACGGGGAACGGCGCTTGTCGCCAACCGTTAATAGCGGAATCCAAAGGAGTTTATCATGACCAGATTGTTCCTCGCCGCCGGCGTTGCCGCGCTGGCGATTGCCGCCCCGGCCAGTGCCGAGCGCGGTGAAAAAGGCGGCGGTCACAAGGCCCATGCCGCCAAAGCCGAACGTGGCGGCGGCAAGGTCCGCGTTGCCAAGGCCGAGCGCCGTGGTGGCGGCAAGGCCGTTGCGGCCAGGGCCGACCGCCGAGGCGGCGGCAAGGCGTTTGCCCGCGCCGAACAGCGCGGCGGCGGCAAGGCGTTCGCGCGCGCCGAGCGGCGCAACGACAAGTCCTTCGCCCGTGCTGAAAATCGTGGCGGCGGGCAGCGTTTCGCGATGCTCGACCGTGGCGATAAGCAGGACCGCAAGGCAGCCCGGCAGGACCGCGGCAACCGTTTCGTGGTCAACCAGCGCGGCGATGACCGCAAGGTCAAGATCAAGGCCAAGGACTTCGATCGCGACGATCGCCGCTTCGCCCGTCGCGACCGCGACAACGACCGTCAGCGCGACATCGTCCGCGCCCGCTTTGACGACGACCGCTTCGATCGCCGTGGCGATTGGGACGGCCGCCGCGACCGTCGTGACGACTGGGACGATCGCCGCTTTGCCGACCGCTACCGCGGCTGGAACGCGTCGTTCTGCCCGCCGGGCCTGGACAAGAAGGACAATGGCTGCCTGCCCCCGGGCCAGGCCAAGAAGGCCTATCTCGGCCGCCTGGTTCCGTCGCAATACCGCGACCGCCAGCTGCCCTATTATCTGCGCGAGCGGTATCGCGACAACGACGACTATTATTATCGCTACGGCGACGGCTACCTCTATCAGGTCAACCGCCGCGATAATCTGATCGCGTCGCTGCTGCCGCTGTTCGCCGGCGGCCTCGGGCTCGGCCAGGCGTTCCCCTCGGCTTACTCGAGCTATTCGATGCCGAGCTACTACCAGCCGTTCTACCGCGACAATGGGGACGATTATTACCGCTACGCCAACGGCAACGTCTACGAAATCGACCGCGACACCGGCATGATCGAGGATATCGTGCCGCTGATGGCGGGCGGCTACGGCGTCGGGCAGATGCTGCCGTACAGCTACTCGGCGTACAACGTGCCGTACCAGTATCGCGACTATTACGAGGACGACAGCGACTACGCCTATCGCTACGGCCCGGGTGCCATCTACCGCGTCGACCGCAGCTCGAACCTGGTCGATTCGGTGGTCGCGCTGCTCGCCAACGACCTCTCGGTCGGCCAGCGGCTGCCGATGGGCTACGACGCCTACAACGTGCCGCTCGACTACCGCGACCGCTACTATGACACCGCGGACAATATGTACCGGTACAACGACGGCAACATCTACCAGGTCGATCCGACGACGCAGCTGATCACCGCGATCATCTCCGCCATCGTCTGACCGCTTACCCGCGTAAATATGGAATGGCCCGGCAACCGCTGCCGGGCCATTTCGTTATCCATCCGAAATCGCTTCAGGAGAACGGGAATGACCCGCACTTTGCTCGCCCTCGGCCTCGCCACTTCGCTTGTCGCTATCGCCGCCTGTGACCAGGCCGCTGACGGCAACGCCGCCGCACCGGCCCAGACCGGCGAAGCCAAGGACGCCGCCGGCAACAAGACCATCGCCGCCAGCCTCGACCCCAACGGAAAATTCTTCGCCGCGGCCAAGGCCGCCGGGCTCGACGCCACGCTCGCCGGCCCCGGTCCCTACACCGTGCTGGCGCCCGACGACGCCGCCTTCGCCAAGCTGCCGGCCGGTGCCGCCGATACGCTGATGAAGCCCGAATCGCGCAACGAGCTGACCCGCGTGCTGACCTACCACATCCTGCCCGGGACGGTGCTCGCCGAGGACATCGCCAAGGCGATCGACAACGGCAAGGGCAAGGCCGTGCTGGCGACCATGGGCGGCGGCACGCTGACCGCGACCAAGGACGGCGACAAGGTCGTGCTGACCGACTCGGCGGGTGGCAAGGCGAGCGTGGTCAGCGGTGACCAGCGCTTCTCCAACGGAGTCGTGCACGGCATCGACACCGTGCTGATGCCGAGCGCGTCCTAGCCGCCGATACGGACGCGAAACAATCGTGGCCGTATAGAAACGCTGTAAAATTGGCTCCGCAACGGAGTTAACGGCCGGCGCCACGCGCGTCGGCCGTTGCTATATCTGGCGCTTGGAAAGGGGGCCGCTCGATGCGCGCCTTGACCGTCCGTCCGAGCGTCCCGGTCACCGCGGCAGCGATTGTCGCGGCGCTCCTCCTCGCCTCCTTCCTGCTGACCAGCGGCACGGTCCGCATCGCCTTGCTCGCCGTAACCTGCGCGCTGGTCCTGCCGGCGGCCCTGCTCACCCGCGAGCGGGCGCGCATCGGCGCGTCCAACCGCATGCTGCTGATGGCCGAGGAACTCGCCGATTTCGGCCACTGGAGGTTGGTCGCGGGTGCGGCCGCGGTCGAATGCTCGGGCCAGGCGCGCGCCATCGCGGGAATCGCGGCCCGTGCCGTCTCGCGCGCCGATGCGCTGGCGCTGATCCACCCCGCCGATCGCCGTCCCCTGCTGCGCTGCCTCGCCAAGGCCCGCGCCGGCACACCGGTCGAGTGCCGCGCCCGGTTGCGGCGGCGCGACGGCAAGCTGCGCACCATTGCCCTCAAGGTTCGGCGGGACGGAGGCGGCAACGCGGGCCGGCCGGGGCTGTTCGGGATCGTTTCGGACATCAGCGACACGATCGCGGCCGAGCGCAAGCTGATCACGACGCGCGACGCGGCGCGCGCCGCGGCCAAGGCCAAGAGCCAGTTCCTCGCCACCATGAGCCACGAGATTCGCACCCCGATGACCGGCGTGCTGGGGATGATCGAGCTGCTCCGCGGCAACCCCGCGCCGGCCGACCGCGTGCAATATCTCGACGCCATGCGCCAATCGTCGGACTTGCTGATGGCGATCCTCGACGACGTGCTCGATTTCGCCAAGATCGAGTCGGGCAAGCTCAGCCTCGACCACCATGACTTCGATTTCGCGGCGCTCGCCCGCTCGACCATCGACATGTATTCCAGCGCCGCCGCCCGCAAGGGCCTGCATCTGTCGCTGGCGCTCGATTGCCCGGCCTCGCCGGTGGTCCGCGGCGACTCCGTCCGGCTCCAGCAGGTGCTGTGCAATTTAATCAGCAACGCGGTCAAGTTCACTGCCGCCGGGCACGTCACGGTAACCGTCGCCGGCCGCCCCGGCGACGGCCCGCTGCAGTGCTGGCGGGTGGCGGTCGAAGACAGCGGAATCGGCATCCGCGCGGCCGAGCAGAAACGCCTGTTCCAGCCGTTCACCCAGGCCGACAACGCGCGCGGCCACGGCGGCACCGGGCTCGGCCTGTCGATCAGCCGGTGGCTGGTCGAGGCGATGGGCGGCACCCTGCGCCTGGTCTCGCGCCCCGCGCGCGGCTCGACCTTTTCTTTCGAGCTCGCGCTGGCCGCGGGCACGCCGTGGGCGGAAGCGGCGGCGGCGAGCCCCGCCGGCGACGGCCAGCCTGACAGTCCGCTGCGCGCCCTGCGGGTGCTGGTGGCGGAGGATAATGCGATCAGCCAGCTGGTGGTCGGCGCGATGCTCAAGCGGCTCGGCCATCAGGCCACCTGCGTCGCCAACGGCCGGCTGGCGGTCGAGGCGGCGCTGGCCGAGCCGTTCGACTGCATCCTGATGGACATGCAGATGCCCGAAATGGACGGCCTCGCCGCGACCCGCGCGGTGCGCGCCTCGGCCGGCCCGTGCGCCGACGCACCGATCATCGCCTTGACCGCCGACGCCTCGGCCGAGCGGCGGCGCTTCTACGACAATGCCGGGCTGACGGGCTTCATGACCAAGCCGATCAACTCGGAAGAATTGCGCGCGCGCCTGTCCGCGATCGCGCAACAGCCGGCGCGGTTCGCCGTCCCACCGGACGACGCCATGCCCCCCGCGGCGTCTCCGCTCGACCCGCGCCGGCTGGAAGAATTGCGCGGCGTGCTCGGGCCGCGCCGGGTCGAGGCGCTGCTCAAGCTGCTCGAGCGCGAGCTGGTCGATCGCACCGCGACCATCCGCCGGCTGGCCGCCAAGCCCGACCTGACCCCGCTGCGGCACGAAGCCCATTCGCTCAAAGGTGCGGCGCTGAGCATGGGGGCGACCGCGGTCGGGGCCGCCGCCGCCGCCCTCGAGCGGCCGCTGGCGGCGGTTCACCTCGCGCGCGCGCTGGCCGAGCTCGAGCGCCACGCCGGACTCGCCCTCACCTCGCTCGCCGTGGCAATCCCGCCACGCGCCGAACGCCGCCGCAACTCGGCCTAGACTTTTCGCTGCATCGCCACTGGCATGGGCGGTCCGGCTCGCTATAACGAACGCGAGCTTGAGGCTTCAGGGGCGGAAAAAAGCAGATGAAGGCGACGATCGAACGGGCGACACTCCTCAAGAGCCTCAGCCACGTCCAGTCGGTGGTCGAGCGCCGCAACACCATCCCGATCCTCTCCAACGTGCTGATCGAGGCCCGCGACGATGGCTCGATCCGCCTGATGGCGACCGATCTCGACCTCCAGGTCGATGAAAGCGTCCCCGCCAACGTCGACCAGGCCGGCGCCACCACCGTCTCCGCCCACACCTTGTTCGACATCATCCGCAAATTGCCCGAGGGCAGCCAGGTCGAGATCGCCGCAGCCGAGGGCAAGATGCAGGTCGTCGCCGGGCGCGCCCGCTTCAATCTCTCGACCTTGCCCCGCGACGATTTCCCGGTGATCGCCGAGGGCGAACTGCCGACCCGCTTCGAGCTCCCCGCCGCGACCCTGCGCCAGATCATCGACAAGACCCGTTTCGCCATCTCGAGCGAGGAAACCCGCTACTATCTGATGGGCATTTTCCTCCACCTCGTCGACGACCAGCTGAAAGCCGCCGCGACCGACGGCCACCGCCTCGCCCGCGTCACCGTGCCCAAGCCCGACGGCGCCGACGGCATGCCCGACGTGATCATCCCGAGGAAATGCGTCGCCGAGCTGCGCAAATTGCTCGACGAGGTCGAAGGCACCGTCGAAGTCTCGCTGTCGCCCACCAAAGTCCGCTTCGGGCTCGGCAGCGCGGTGCTCACCTCGAAGCTGATCGACGGCACCTTCCCCGATTACAACCGCGTCATCCCGACCGCCAACGACAAGCTGTTGAAGCTCGATCCCAAGACCTTCATGCAGGGCGTCGACCGCGTCTCGACCATCGCCAGCGAAAAAACCCGCGCGGTCAAGATGAGCCTCGACCGCGACCGCGTAACCTTGTCGGTGACCAGCCCCGAGAATGGCGTGGCGACCGAGGAACTCGCCGCCGACTACGGCTCGGACGGGATCGAGATCGGCTTCAACGCCCGCTATCTGATGCCCTCCGAGCCGTAGTCGGCGGCCAGCTCCTCGGTCGCCACGCCATTCTCGGGGCTGGTGACCGACAAGGTGACGCGGTCGCGGTCGAGGCTCATCTTGACCGCGCGGGTCTTTTC
>NZ_JANPKO010000094.1:0-4619 GCF_031426035.1 Sphingomonas sp.
CGGTGGTGTCGCCCAGCCCGATGGTGTTGGTGGTGGCGAACAGGCGGAACCACGGGTTGGGGCGGATCACGCGGTTCTGGTCGAGCAGGGTCAATTTGCCTTCGGCCTCGAGCACGCGCTGGATGACGAACATCACGTCGGGGCGGCCGGCGTCATATTCGTCGAACACCAAAGCGACCGGGTGCTGCAGCGCCCATGGCAGCAAGCCTTCGCGGAACTCGGTGACCTGCTGGCCGTCGCGCAGCACGATGGCGTCGCGGCCGATCAGGTCGATGCGGCTGATATGGGCGTCCAAATTGACGCGGATCGTCGGCCAGTTGAGCCGCGCCGCGACCTGCTCGATGTGGGTCGACTTGCCGGTGCCGTGATAGCCCTGGACCATCACCCGGCGGTTGCGCGCGAAGCCGGCGCAGATGCTCAAGGTGGTGTCGGGGTCGAACACATAAGCGGGGTCGAGGTCGGGGACGCGCTCGTCGGCCTCGCTGAAGGCGGGCACCTCCATGTCGCTGTCGACCCCGAACAGGTCGCGGATCTTGGCCATCTTGTCGGGCGCGGCCATCACCGTGTCGGCGCGGCTTTCGGGCTGGACGTTGGAAAGGTCGGTCATGCCACGCGCCTTAGGGCAAGGGCGCGCCGGCCTCAATAAGCGCGCCTAAGCGGCGTCGACTTTGGGCGGCAGCGGGAACAAGGTGACGAAGCGGCGGACCAGCGCCTCGTCGCCCGCGACCTCGATGGTGTCGAGCGGGGCGCCGCCGTAGACCACCGCCGCGAGCTCGGTCGGGCGGGCAGTGACCACCGCATCGGCGCTCGAGGGGTCGCCGCGCGCGACCTTGATGCGGCCCTTGCGCAGCCGCGCGACGTAGCCGTCGGCGCCGAAGCGGAAGCCGATGCGGGCGTCGAGGCCCTTGGCGCGTTTCTCGCTGAGCATGGTGCGGAAGCTGAGCAGGATCGACACCCCGCTGATCGGCAGGGTCGGGTCGTGGCGCGGCGAGCGCGCCGCCCAGCGCCCGAGCGCCTGGACGATCGGCTCGGCCTCGAGCCCCCACTCGGTCGCCTCATAGACCTGGACCGAGGCCGGCGGCGGCAGGCGGCGGCGGCGCGCCAGCCCGCGCTGCTCGAGCTCGGCGAGGCGCTGGGTCAGGACGTTGGCGCTGATGCCGGGCAGATCGGCGCGGATCTCGGAGAAGCGGCGCGGCCCGAGCATCAGCTCGCGCAGCACCAGCAGCGACCACCGCTCGCCGATCAATTCGAGTGCATGGGCGGTGCCGCAGGCGTCGTCATACCCGCGTTTTGGCTCGCTTCGTCCCGCTGGAGTTATGTTTTCTAACTGCATGGTTGCGAATTAGGATCGGTTGCGCCAAAAGGCAAGGCGAATCGAGTCGAGCGAGGAGCAAAAGATGGCGCGGATGATTTTCGTGAACCTACCGGTGGACGACCTCGAGAGGTCGATGCGGTTCTACGCGGCGGTGGGCGCGCGCAACGAGCCCAAGTTCACCAACGAAGCGGCGGCGATGATGGTGTTTTCGGACACCATTTCGGTGATGCTTCTGACCAAGCCGTTCTACGCTACGTTCACGCCCAAGCCGATCGCCGACGCCCATGCCTCGAGCCAGGTCTTGCTGTGCCTGTCGGCCGACAGCACCGCCGATGTCGATGCGCTGGTCGACAAGGCCGCCGCCGCCGGCGGCAAGGCCGACCCCGGGCCGAGGCAGGAGATGGGCGGGATGATGTACGGCCGCAGCTGCGAGGATCCCGACGGCCACCATTGGGAAGTGATGTGGATGGACCCCGCCGCCGCCGAGCAGGGCGCCGCGGCGTTCGAACAGCAATCCGCTTAAAGGCCAATTCGATCAGAGGAGAGCGAGCATGAGCTACATCGAGGGATTCGTCCTGGCGGTGCCGACCGCCAACAAGGACGCTTATCAGAAGCACGCCGAGGAAGCGGCGCCGATGTTCAAGCAATTCGGGGTCGCCCGGATGGTCGAGAATTGGGGCGACGACGTGCCCAAGGGCAAGGTCACCGACTTCCACGGCGCGGTCCAGGCCAAGGACGACGAGACGGTCGTTTTCTCGTGGTTCGAATATCCCGACAAGGCGACCCGCGACGCGGCCAACGCAAAAATGATGGAAGACCCGCGGATGAAAGACATGGGCGCGTCCATGCCGTTCGACGGCAAGCGCATGATCATCGGCGGGTTCGACAGCTTCGTCGACGAGAAAGCCGAGGGCCGCACCGGCTACACCGACGGCTACATCCTGCCGGTCCCCAACGCCAAGAAGGACGCCTATCGCGCGATGGCGGAGAAAGCGGCGGGCAAGTTCAAGGAGCTCGGTGCGCTGCGCGTGGTCGAGGCGTGGGGCGACGATGTCCCCAACGGCAAGGTCACCGACTACAAGAAAGCGGTCAAGGCCGAGGACGGCGAAAACATCGTCTATTCCTACGTCGAGTGGCCGGACAAGGCGACCCGCGATGCAGGCTGGGAAAAGATGATGAAGGACCCCGACATGCAGCCCGGCGACGACGTGCCGTTCGACGGCAAACGGATGTTCTGGGGCGGCTTCAAGCCGATCGTCGACACCGCCAACGGCTGAACAGAAACAATCATTGCGGGCGAAGCGCGGTCATCCAGTTTCTTGTTCTGGCTAGATTGCCGCGCTGCGCTCGCGATGACGGACATGGGAGAGAAAAATGCGCAACCAGCATGGCGACTTCATCTGGTACGAGCTGATGACCCGCGACCCCGCCGCGGCGGCGAAGTTCTACGCGCCGGTAGCGGGGTGGAAGATCGGCGAGCCAGTCCCGGCGCCGACCGAATATCGCATGATCAACGCCGACGACGGCATGGTCGGCGGGGCGCTGACGCTGACCTCCGAAATGACCGAGCATGGCGCGCGGCCGACGTTCCTCGGCTACATCGGGGTCGATGATGTCGACGCCACGGTGGCCAAGGTGGAGGAGCTCGGCGGCAAGACGCTGATGCCGGCCGCCGACATGGACGGCGTCGGCCGCATCGCGATGCTGGCCGACCCGCAGGGCGCGCCGTTCTACGTCATGCGCGGGGCGACCGACGAGGTCAGCACCAGCTTCGACCCGGCCAAGAACGGCCATGCCGCGTGGAACGAGCTGCAGACCAGCGACCTCGCGGCGGCCAAGGCATTCTACCCCGAGGTGTTCGGGTGGACGCTGGGCGAAGTGATGCCGATGGGCGAGATGGGCGACTACCAGTTCATCGAGCATGGCGGCCGAATGATCGGGGCGATGATGACCGCGCCGCCGGGGACGCCGACCGGCTGGGGCTTCGCCTTCAACAACGCCGACATCGACGGCGCCAACGAGCGCATCCGCAGTGCCGGCGGGACCGTGCTCCAGGGCCCGGTCGAGGTGCCCGGCGACCAGCGCGTAGTGATGGCCAAGGACCCCGAAGGCGTGCCCTTCATGCTGGTCGGCAAGTAGAGGAGCGAGGACGATGAGCGACGACAAACTGACGACCTGCCTGTGGTTCGACAAGGGCGAGGCGCGTAACGCCGCGGAATTCTACGCCGCGACCTTTCCCGACAGCAAAGTCGGGTCGGCAATGACTGCCCCGGGGGATTACCCCGACGGCGAGCAGGGCGACGAGCTGGTGGTCAATTTCACCGTGCTCGGGCGCGCCTTCGTCGGGCTCAACGGCGGGCCCAATTTCAAGGCCAACGAAGCGGTCAGCTTCATGGTGGTGACCGAGGACCAGGCCGAAACCGACCGCTACTGGAACGCGATCACTGGCAACGGCGGCGCGGAAAGCGAGTGCGGATGGTGCAAGGACCGCTGGGGCTTTTCGTGGCAGATCACGCCGCGCGCGCTGCTCGAAGGCAATAGCGACCCCGACCCGGCGGTGGCCAAGCGCGTGTTCGAGGCGATGATGACGATGCGCAAGATCGACGTCGCCAAGATCGAGGCGGCGAGACGCGGCGAGACCGTCGATGCGTAGGATCCGCGGCGGCGCGTTCGTCTCGCTCGACGGCGTGATGCAGGCGCCGGGCGGGCCGGAGGAGGACTGGACCGGCGGGTTCGCGCATGGCGGCTGGCTCGCGCCATTGTTCGACGAGACGACCGGCGCGGCGGTGGACAAATTGTTCACCGAGCCGTTCGACCTGCTGCTCGGGCGGCGCACCTACGACATCTTCGCCGCTTACTGGCCCTATGCGACCGGCGACTCCAAGCCGATGGGCGAGCTGTTCGACCGCATCGGCAAATATGTGCTGACCCGCGGCAACCAGCCGCTCGAGTGGCAAAACAGCCACCGGGTGAGCAGCTTCGAGGCGCTGGCCGAGCTCAAACGCGGCGACGGGCCCGACCTGGTCATCCAGGGCAGCAGCACGCTCTACCCGCAACTGCTCGCCGCCGGGCTGATCGACCAATTGACGCTGATGATCTTTCCGGTCGTGCTCGGCAGCGGCAAGCGGCTGTTCGGCGACGGCACCCCGCCCAGGAGCATGATCATGGTCGAGCAGACAGTCTCGCCCGGCGGGGCGGTGATCGCCACCTACCAGCCCGCCGGTGAGGTCAAGAGCGGCAGCTTCGCGGCGGAGCAGCCGAGCGAGCGCGAAAAGGAGCGGCAAGAGCAAATGAAGCTGGAAGG
>NZ_JANPKO010000095.1:0-28601 GCF_031426035.1 Sphingomonas sp.
GCTCGGCGCCGGGTTCGACACGCTTACGGCAGTCGAGAATCTGATCGGCTCGGCGTTCGCCGACACGCTGACCGGCAATACCGGCGCCAATAGTCTCAACGGCTATCTCGGCAACGACCGGCTGGACGGCGGGTCGGGCAATGACAGCTTGCTTGGCGGCGAGGACAACGACCTGCTCGATGGCGGGCTCGGCGATGACGCGCTCAACGGCGGCAACGGCACCGACCTCGCATCTTATGCCACCGCCAACTCGGGCGTCGCGGTCAACCTCGGCGTGGCGGGAGCGCAGAACACGCTCGGCGCCGGGAACGACACGCTGACCGCAATCGAGAACCTCGCCGGCTCCAACTTCGACGACACTCTGACGGGCAGCAGCTTCGCCAACGTGGTGAGCGGTAACAACGGCAACGACACCATCAACGGGCGCGGCGGCAACGACACGTTGTTCGGCGGCGGCGGGAACGACAACTTTCGCTTCGACGCGCCGCTCAACGCCGCTACCAACGTCGACACGCTGGCCGATTTCAACGTCGCCGCCGACACCATCCTACTGTCGACCGCGGTGTTCACGGCGATCGGCGCCGGCACGTTGAGCGCAGCCGCGTTCCAGCTCGGCGCTGGGGCCAACGACGCCGCCGACCGCATCATCTACGACAGCGCGACCGGCCGCATCTTCTACGACGCGGACGGCAATGGCGCTGGCGCGCAGGTGCTGTTCGCGCGGGTTGCCGCCGGAACAGCCCTCACCAATGCCGACTTCGTTGGCGAAGTTCCGGCGGCGGAAGGTCCCAGTGCCGAACATCCTGCAAGCGCGAGCCTTGTGGCGCATGACGTGCCGGACTTCGCACGCGGTTCGCTCGGCATCAGGCCTAACCACGATTCGGATTACTACTGGGCTTAGGCTGCGCCGGTCGTTTGGGCGAGAGCGCAGGCCGCATCCGCTATGACGCAGGCGCCAACGGCGCCGGCGCCGTTCGCTCGAGGCACGGCAGGCAGGCCTGGCACACCAAGCGCTGGTGACCCCTACGGGAATCGAACCCGTGTTTTCGCCGTGAGAGGGCGACGTCCTGACCGCTAGACGAAGGGGCCGTGGCCGGCGCGCGCCGTATGGTAGACAGCGCCCGCCTAGTCAATCAGGCGGCCGGCGTGCTTAACCGGGGATACAGATTTGCGCCTTTAGAGCGGGCCCATGATGATCGAAACCGCCCGCACTTCCCGCCGCTCGCTGCTGACCACGAGCCTGGCGCTGGGCGGCATAGCCTTGCTTGGCTTCTCCGCCGCCGGCAACAGCAAGCCCGCCGCCGCGCCCGCCACCCGCAAGATGGTGATGCACAAGCACCCCATGTGCGGTTGCTGCGGCAAATGGGGCGACGCCGCGCGCGCCGCGGGCTTCGAGGTCGAGATCGCCGACACCCGCGACATCATGGCGGTCAAAGCGAAGTACGGCGTGCCCGATGCGCTCGCCTCGTGCCACACGACGATCGTCGGCGGCTATGTCGTCGAAGGCCATGTCCCACTCGGCGCGGTGGCGAAGCTGCTGCGCACCAAGCCGAAGATCAAGGGCATCGCGGTGCCCGGGATGCCGGTCGGAGCGCCCGGCATGGAAGTCCCCGGCCGCCCCGCGGACCCGATCACGGTGATGGCGTTCGACGCCGCCGGCAAGGTCCGCCGCTTCGCCTAGAACCAGGTGCGGATGCCCGCCACCAGGCTGACCCCGGTCGCCTGATCTTCCCCGCGAAAACGCCGCGTGTCGCGGTTCACATGCTCGATCGCGACCCCGAGATAAGGTGCGAATTGCGGCGTGATCTCGTAGCGCAGCCGCGCCCCCAGCTCGACTGAGCTGAGCCCCGCGCCAACTTCGTCGCGCCGCGAATCCTGCAACGCAAAGTCGAACTCGGCGCGCGGCTGGAGCACCCATTGCTGGGTGATCCGGGCGTCGTGCTCGGCCTCGATGCGCACTCCGACATGACCGCGGTCCGAAACGAAAGCGGCGGCATCGACCTCGATCCAGTAAGGCGCGAGTCCCTTGACCCCGAGCACCGCATGGGCGCGGCCGCGCGGGCGGAAATCGTAGCGCAGGCCGGCCTGGGCATCGAACCACGGGTCGATGGCGTGGCTCCACAGCGCTTGAAGCTCGGCCTGGCCCGGCCGTTCGCCGAACGCGCCCTCGGCTTCCGCCTTGAGCCACAATTTGTCGATATCACCGCCGTACCAGGCCTCGGCATTGACGAAATAGCCGTCGCGGCCGTCGCGCACGCGGACTTCTGCCTGGTCGACCAGCAGTTTGCCGACGCGCATCGTGCCATGCTCGGCGCGCAGCATGTTACGCGATGGGGCCATTGCGCCCTGCCCCCATACCGCGTCGGCGGCATGCGCCGGGCCGGAGCGCGCTTCGGGTGGCGGCGGCGCGAGCGGCGGATCCGCGACCGGAGCTGTTACTTGGTGCCCAGCGTGCGGATCGGCCACAGGTGCGGGCGCATGACCGGCGTGCGGGTCGGGCGCCGGCTGCGGTGCGGGCATGGCGTGCCCGGCGTGGGGATCGGCGACCGGGGTCTTGGTTGCGGCTTTTTTCTGCACCGCCTTTTTCACGGCGGGCTTCTTCGCAACCGACTTTTTGGCCGGAGCCTTTTTCGCCACCGGTTTTTTGGCCGGCGCCTTCTTGACCGGCGCCTTCTTCACAGGCGCGGGCATATGATGGCCCTGATGTTGAGCGAGCGCCGGCGCGGCGGTCATGGCGCTCGCCGCGAGCAACAAGAGGAGCCGCTTCATGCCGTGTCCCCGTCCATCGGCCGCACCTTGACCACGCGCATCATCCCGGCGTGCATGTGGTAGAGCAAGTGGCAGTGGAACGCCCAGTCGCCCGGCGCGTCGGCGGTCATGTCGAGGTCGACGAAGCCGCCCGGCAGCACGCGCACGCTGTGCTTGAGCGGCTGGTGGTCGCCGTGGCCGTTGACGACCTCGAAGAAGTGGCCGTGGATGTGCATCGGGTGGGTCATCATCGTGTCGTTGATCAGCCGCAGCCGCACCCGCTCGTTGCGCGCGAAACGGTAGGGCTCGGGGTTTTCGGACAGCTTCTCGCCGTCCAATGACCACATGAAACGCTCCATGTTGCCGGTGAGGTGGATCTCGACTTTTCGGGTCGGCGCGCGGCGGTCAGCGCGCGGCGTCAGCGCCGCGAGGTCGCGGTAGGTAAGCACCTTGTGGCTCAGCTTGTCGAGCCCGATGCCGGGGTCGCCGACGCGGTCGACCGGCGTCGGCGCGATCATGTCGACCCCGACCCCAACCGGAAATTTCACTTTCGACTTGTCGCGCATGTCCATGTTCGAATGATCTGCGGGGGCGGCGGGAGGCGAGGCAGCGCCGCCGTGCGCCGAATGGTCCACGCCTGCCGCGCCGCCGCCGTGCGTCATGCCCATGTCGGCCATGGTCAGGATCGGGCGCTCGCGCAGCGGCGGGACGGCGGCGCGCATGCCGGCGCGCGGCGCCAGCGTCGCCGCGACCAGCCCCGAGCGGTCGATGCTCTCGGCGACGAAAGTGTAGGCGCCGTCGGCCGGGGTGACGATCACGTCGTACGTCTCGGCATTGCCGATCTGGAGCTCGTCGACCTCGACCGGGCGTACCGCGATGCCATCGGCGGCGACCACGGTCATGCGCAGGCCCGGGATGCGGATGTTGAAAATGGTCTGCGCGGCGGCGTTGATGATGCGCAGCCGCACTCGCTCGCCGGGCTGGAATAGCCCGGTCCAGTTCTCGCCGCTGCTGTGGCCGTTGATGAGGAAGCGGTAGGCAGCGGCGGTGATGTCCGAAATGTCGGTCGGGTCCATCCGCATCTTGGCGAACATCGCGCGGTCGGCGGGGCTGAGCGCCCCCTCCTTGCCCGCCATGCGGCCAGCGACGGTCAGCCGGTTGCGGTTGAAGAAGCCGGCCTCCTGCTTCATCCGCGCGAAGATCACATGCGGGTGGAGGAAGCTCCAGTCGGACAAGAGCACGACATGCTCGCGGTCGTAGGCGATCGGGTCGGGCCCGGCGGGGTCGATGATCATCGGCCCAAAATGGCCGACCTGCTCCTGCAGCCCGGAGTGGCTGTGGTACCAATAGGTCCCCGACTGCTTGACCGGGAAATCGTAGGTGAAGGTGGTGCGCGGCTTGATGCCGGGGAAGCTGACGCCGGGCACGCCGTCCATCTCGAACGGCACGAGCAGGCCGTGCCAGTGGATCGAAGTGTCCTCGTCGAGCTCGTTGCGGACCGCGATGCGCACCCGCTCGCCCTCCTTGAGGCGGACCAGCGGCGCGGGAATGGTGCCGTTGAGCGCGACCGCGTGGCCGCTGCGGCCGTCGACTGCGAATTCGGTGCGGGCGACGGTCAGCGCGATGTCGGTCCCGATCAGCGTTCCGCTGCCCTTGACGGCGAGGCCGTGGCTGACCGGCGCGGCCCACGCCGGGTACAGCCCGCCGGCAGCGGCCAACCCGGCGCCGCCGGCGAGAAAGCCGCGGCGATTGAGGGAAATGTTGTCGGTCATAGGCTCCACGCGCCCGACGCGCGGGCACGATCCATGTTCCTGGGAGACGGTGGAGGCGCCGCGCTGGGCGGCGCCTCCGGTCGGGCCTAGTGGCTCAGGCCGTGGTCGGCATGCTCGCCGGCCTTGCCATCGCCCTTGGCGGCGTCATGACCCGCGCCGTGCTTGGCGCAGCACTCCATCTTGCCACCTTTCATGTCCTTGCAGCAGCAGTCCTTGGCGTCGTGCGCCGCGCCGTGCTGGCGGTGCTCGGCATGCGGGTCGGCGGGGGCCGCGGGAGCGGCCTGGGGGGCAGCGGCGGCGAGCGCCGCGAGGATCAAAAACGTCATCACATATTCTCCTGAGACAATAGATTCGGTCGAAATTCGGTCTCAGATGCGCTTGGGAGGCGGCGTCGCAGCTTCCGGGTGGAGCCCGCTGCCGCGCTGGGCGAGCGGGCGGACCGCCGGCGGCGGGTTCAACGCCGGCGCGGGACTTGCGACAAATTCGGGGGCGACGATCGCGGCGCAGGTCATGGCGCACTCGTTCGACTTGGGAGCCTGGCTGTCGCGATCGCCGGCCGGGTCGGGGCAATGCACGTCCGCGGCCGCGGCGGCGTGGTGACCGGCCGGCTGTGCTGCGGCGGGCGCAGCCATCCCGAACGGCATCATCGCGAGCGCGATCAGGGTCAGCAGCTTGATCACCAGTGCCTGCATCGGGGCGGGATAGACCGCGCTACCTTGCCCTGCAATGACCGGCTTTAGCCCGCCCACCCTCAATGGCACGCCTTGAGCTCGCGCTTGAGCAGCCAGTAATTGACCGGCCAGGCGGCGAGGAAGCCGGCGGGAACCGCGAACAGCAGGCCGCGCCAGAACATCCACGACAGGATCGACGGCGCGCTCATCCCGCCCATCTGATAATCGACCAGGTTCATCACCAGCTCCATCACGCCGATCGAGATCACTTCGCCGATCCAGATGATGCGCAGCGCGTCGAGCAGCCCGACGCCGCGGTTGCGCATCACGGGCAACAGTCCGAGCATCATCCCCGAGGCGTAGGCCAGCGTGGTTGCCAGCACGATCGTCTGCCACGCCGGCAGGCCGAGGGTGACGCCGATCGCCAGCCCGGCGACCTCGCCGATGACGCAGCCGGTGAGGCAGTGCAGCGTGGCTTGGAACGAGGTTGCGAGCGACCCGCCCGAGCCATGCCCGGCGTGGTGCGAATGGGCCGCCGGCGCGGCCGGGTGACAGGACTTTTCAACCATGTTCGACTCGCCTTTCTATACCCTATGGAGGTATCTGTTATACCCATAAGGGGTATGTTGCAAGCGGCCGTTTTTGCCGCTACAGCGAGAGTCATGGACCGCACCGAAAAGCCACAGCTGCGCAATCGCCTGAGCCGGATCGAGGGCCAGGTGCGCGGCATCGCCAAGATGATTGACGAGGACCGCTATTGCATCGACATATTGACCCAGGTGCAAGCCGCGCGGTCGGCGCTGGCGCGGGTCGAAAGCGAGTTGCTCAAGGAGCATCTCGAGCATTGCGTGGTCGGCGCGATGGTCAGCGGGGATCAGGCCGAGCAGCGGGCCAAGGCGGCTGAGCTGATCGAGCTGCTTGCCCGCGGGCGCTAAAGCCGCGTTTCGCCCCGAGGCTTGCCGTCCCGCGTTGGGGTCAGCCAATCGTGGCTGAGCAGTTTAAGCTGGGCCAGCAATGACACCAGGAAAGCGGTCGACCAGCCGAGCATAATGATCCCGGTCGCACCCTCGATTGCACCCAGAATACGCCACGGCTTGCCGAGCAGCACGTCGCCGTAGCCGACCGAGGCGTAGGTCACGGTCGAGAAATAGAGCGAAGTTTCGAAGTCGCCGATCGCGCCGAGCAGGAGATAGAGCAAGGCGTAAAGCCAGATCTCGATGGTGTGCAGCGCGAACAGGCCGATCGATGCCGCCAGCAGCAGGGTCAGCGGTGAGATCTGCAGCCGCTTGGCGAGATGATGGTGCGAGCGCAGCACGCGCACCAACACGGCGAGGCCGACAAGGTGGACAATGACCGTGACCAGGACCATCACGCTGGCCAGCGCGAGCTGGATGGTCAATTCGGACACGGGTCAGCCGCCTTCTTGGCCGCGCTCGCGCTCGGCAAGGAAGCGCATCAGCTCGGCGAGGGTCGATTCCATCTGGTCCTGCATCTGGCTGACCAATTCGTTCTCGCGCATCCCGCCATGGTCGAGCGGTTTGGAGTAACTGTCGGAAAAAGCCTTGAGGTCGTCGCGGTCGAACACCCCGCGCGCGACCAATTTGGCGACGATCACGAGCAGGCCGTTGGTGTTGGCGATGGTGCCGGCGACCAGCGCCTCGTCGACCATCGACAGGCTTTGTTCGGTCTCGGCCTCGTCGTCTTCGTCATCGCTGTCGATCATCGTCTCAATCTGACCGCCTCAGGCGAAATCGGCAAGCCTCGCCCACGCCTCAGCTTTGGCGGCGAATGGCCGCGTGTTGGCCGGACTCGACGACGGCAGGTCGATCAGCGCCGCTGCCACCGCCCCCAGCTCGCGGCGGCCGATGCGCGCCGCGGTGCCGCCGTTGAAGGCGATTGCGCTCAGCTCCGGCAGGCTTGCTACGAGATCGCGCAGCGGGTTGGCCGCGACCAAGCGCAGCGCACCGTCGAGGCTGCCCGGGCGAACCGCCGAGGCGACGACGTCCCACAGCCCGACGCCGCGCGCCGCCAGCCGCTCCAGCCGCGCGGCATAGTCCAGCTCCGCGAGCGGCTCGCCGAGCACTCCGCCGAGCAGTCGCCAGAACTGATTTTGCGGGTGGGCGTAATAGCGCTCGGCGGCGAGCGAGGCATCACCGGGCAGGCTGCCGAGGATCAGCAGCCGCGTGTCGTCGTCGACGACCGGCGGCAGACACGCCTTGGCTCGAACCGTCATCGCTCTCCCCGATTGCAGCCCCACACGACACGCCGATAGACTTCCGCCCGCGCGGGCTTAAGAGCCTGCCGGGTGCAGCCCAGCGACCTCCGCATTGCCCTTGTCACGGGCAATTACAATTATGTGCGCGACGGCGCCAACCAGGCGCTCAACCGCCTGGTCGAATATCTGTTGCGGCAGGGCGCACAGGTGCGGATCTACTCGCCGACGATCCCCGAACCGGCGTTCGCGGCGACCGGGGAGCTGATCAGCGTGCCATCGGTCGCGATCCCCTTCCGCCCCGAATATCGCTGGCCGCTGGCGCTGACCCCGCGCATCCGCCGCGACCTCGCCGAGTTCGCCCCCAACATCCTCCATATCGCCAGCCCCGATCTGGTGTCGCACCGCGCGGTGAGCTGGGCGCGCGGGCACGGCATCCCCGCGATCGCCTCGGTCCACACGCGGTTCGAGACCTATCTCGCTTATTACCATCTGGAACTGCTCGAGCCCGCGGTACGCCTGATCCTGCGCCGGCTCTACCGCCGCTGCGACGCACTCGTCGCGCCCGCCGAATCGATGGCCGCGGTGCTGCGCGCGCAGCGCATGAACCGCTACATTTCGATCTGGACCCGCGGCGTCGACCGCGCCCAGTTCAACCCCGAGCGGCGCGACATGGCATGGCGCCGCGCCAACGACATCGCCGACGACGAGCTGGTCGTCGCTTTCCTCGGCCGGGTGGTGATGGAAAAGGCGCTCGACGTGTTCGCCGACGCGATCGACGCGCTGGCCGAGCGCGGGGTGCACCACCATGTGCTGGTGATCGGGGAGGGACCGGCGCGGCCGTGGTTCGAGCAGCGCCTGCCCGGCGCGGTATTCCTCGGCGAGCAGACCGGCGACGACCTCGCCCGCGCGCTGGCCAGCTCCGACGTGCTGTTCAACCCGTCGATCACCGAGGCGTTCGGCAATGTCACGCTGGAGGCGATGGCGTGCGGGCTGCCGGTGGTCGCCGCCGAGGCCACCGGGACGACCAGCATCGTGCGCGGCGGCGAGACCGGGCTGTTGGTCGAGCCCGGCGACAGCGACGCATTCGCCGATGCGCTTGAAGCCTATGCCACCGATCCAGCGATGCGCGCGCGGCATGGCGCGGCCGGGCTCGCCTATGCCGAGACGATGGACTGGGACCGCATCAATTCGGCGGTGCTCGACGCCTACGTCCGCGCCATCGCTCGCCGCGAGCGGCGCGAGCGCCTGACCGGGCGAACCGCGGCGCCAACCGCTATTTGACGCGTTCGATGCGCTGCGCCGCCTCGTCGAGTATGGCGGTGATCTCGTGCACCAGGCTGTCGTCCCACCCTTCGTTGGCGACGCGGTTGCGCAGTGCGGACATCAGATTGCCGATGGCGCGGCCGAGGTGCGGGCTGTCGCCGCGCTTCTTGCCCCCGCCCATGCCGTCGAGACGCTCGAGGACATCGGTCATCTGCTCGCCTTGCTCTTCCAGCCAGGCGCGGCCCTCGGCGGTCGCCTGGGAA
Organism: Sphingomonas sp.; assembly: GCF_031426035.1. GTDB lineage: Bacteria > Pseudomonadota > Alphaproteobacteria > Sphingomonadales > Sphingomonadaceae > Sphingomicrobium. The sequence continues at coordinate 8,933 of NZ_JANPKO010000095.1, forward strand.
GTCTTGCGCGAGCCCTCTTCTGGAACCTCTTCGATATGGCCGAGGTCCTGGAGCATGGTCAGCGTCGGATAGATCACGCCGGGGCTCGGCGCATAGTGGCCATCGGTGAGCGTTTCGACCGCCTTGATCACGTCGTAGCCGTGGCGCGGCTTCTCGGCGATCAGGAACAGGATCAGCAGGCGCAGGTCGTCGGCGCCAAGCTGCGAGCGGCGCCGCCCGCGCGGCCGTCCGCCCCACCCGCCCGGGCCTTCGTCGAAGTCGAAATGGAATGGCCCCCAGCTGCCGCTGCGCCCGCCCATCGCGAACAGGCCTTCGGGGATGTTGAATTCGAACCGGCCGCGTGGGCCGCAACCGTGACGGTGGCGCATGGACTGTCTCCTTCGATGTATCTAAGATATATCTTGGAACGGTCTTACGCAAGGGCGGTGCATTCGCGCGGTTGACGATTTAGAACCGGGCCATGGCCGACCTGTTTGCCGAAGACACCCCTGCCCTCGCCAGCGAGGCACCGGCCGAGCATGTCCCGCTCGCCGACCGGCTGCGCCCGGCGCGTCTCGACGATGTGGTCGGGCAGGAGCATCTGACCGGGCCCGATGGCGCGATCGGGCGGATGGTCGCGGCGGGCAAATTGTCGTCGATGATCCTGTGGGGGCCGCCCGGTACCGGCAAGACCAGCATCGCGCGCCTGCTCGCCGACGCGGTCGGCCTGCGCTTCGTCGCCATCTCGGCGGTTTTCTCGGGCGTCGCCGACTTGAAGAAACTGTTCGCAGATGCGCGCGAGGCGGCCCGCGCCGGCCAGCGCACCTTGCTGTTCGTGGACGAGATCCACCGCTTCAACCGCGCCCAGCAGGACGGCTTTCTGCCCTACGTCGAGGACGGCACGGTGACGCTGGTCGGGGCGACCACCGAGAACCCCAGCTTCGAGTTGAACGCGGCGCTGCTGTCGCGCGCCCAGGTGCTGATCCTGCGTCGACTCGACGAGGCTGCGCTAGACGCGCTGATCGCGCGCGCCGAGGACGAGGCCGGGCAGCCGCTGCCGGTCACCGCCGACGCGCGTGCCGCGCTGGTCGCCAGCGCCGATGGCGACGGGCGCTTCCTGCTCAACCAGGTCGAGACCCTGTTCGACATCGCGATCGACGAGCCGCTCGACCCGGCCGGGCTGGCCGCGCTGCTCCACCGCCGCGTGGCGGTCTACGACAAGGACCGCGAGGGGCATTACAACCTCATCTCGGCGCTCCACAAAAGCCTGCGCGGCTCCGACCCGCAGGCCGCGCTGTATTACCTCGCGCGGATGCTCACCGCGGGCGAGGAGCCGCTGTACGTGCTGCGGCGGCTGGTGCGCTTCGCTTCGGAGGACATCGGGCTGGCCGACCCGCAGGCGCTGGTGCAATGCCTCGCCGCCAAGGACAGTTATGATTTCCTCGGCTCGCCCGAGGGCGAACTGGCGATCGTCCAGGCCTGCCTCTATTGCGCCACCGCGCCCAAATCGAACGCCGCTTATGTCGCGCAGAAGGCGGCCTGGCGCAGCGCCAAGGAAACCGGCTCGCTGATGCCGCCCATGAACATCGTCAACGCCCCGACCAAGCTGATGAAGCAGGTCGGCTACGGCAAGGGCTATCAGTACGATCACGACGCGGAGGAGGGATTTTCGGGCGCCAATTACTGGCCCGAGGAGCTGTCGCCGCAGACCTTCTACGAACCCTCCGGCCGCGGGTTCGAGGCGAAAATCGCCGAGCGCCTGCAATTTTGGGATGGCAAGCGCCGCGAGCGCGCTAAAGAGCAAGGCGAAGGCTAAACGCGGAGACCAGCCATGTATCGGACCGACGCTCCTGCCGCTTACTGGCGCGACCAATTGTTCCTGTGGGGGCCGCGCGTTTTGTTCGCGATCCTCATTCTCGTCGCCACCCATTTCATCGCCAAGGCGGTGCAGTGGGGCGTGGCCAAGATGGTCGACCGCATGCCGGTGCTCAAGCGCCACCCGCAGGCCGGCGGCGAGTCGGTCGGGACCGAACTGGGGCGGCTGGCCTACTGGCTGATCTGGCTGGTCGGATTGATCGCGGCGCTCCAGCCGCTCGGGCTGTCGGGCGTGCTGACCCCGGTCACCAACCTCACCAACGAGGTGTTCGCCTTCCTCCCGCGGCTGCTCGGCGCCGGGCTGTTCTTCTTCGCCGGGCTGATCCTCGCGCGGATCGTCCGCCACATCATCGAGGCGGCGCTCGGCGCGCTTAACCTCGAACGCCTGCTCGGCCGCGCCGGGATCAGCATCGGGGAGCCGCCGCTGGCGGTCGACCAGACCGGGGTTGCCGTCGAAGGCGCGACTCCGGCGCGCAGCTCGATCGCCCGCGCGGTCGGCGTCACCGTGTCCGCGGTGATCATCATCTTCGCCGCCATCGCCGCGCTGCAGATCCTGCAGATCTCGGCGATCTCCGACCCCGCGACGGCGATGCTTAACACCATCGCCTTGGCCATCCCGCGGGTGGTCGCTGCCTTGGTGTGGCTGGCCATCGCCTTCCTCATCGGGCGCTGGGTCAAGGCGATGATCGAGACCGTGTTGCCGAGCCTCGGGTTCGACAACAGCGTGCGCACGCTCGGCATCATGCCCGCCAGCTCCAACCCGTCGAAGGTGGTCGGGGCGATCGCGATGACCGCGATCCTGCTCGGTGCGGCGATCGAAGCGGCGCGGCAATTGGGCGGCGACAGCGTCGCGGCTTTGCTGTTCCAGATCACCGAACTTGGCGGCAAGGTCATCTTCGGCACCGTGATCATCGTCGTCGGGCTGTTCCTCGCGCGCATCCTCGCGTCGCTGGTGGGGAGCTCGACCGGCGAGGCGGGCTACGCCCAGACGGTGATCAAATATGCCATCATCGCCTTGTTCACCGCGATCGGCCTGACCTTCATGGGGCTCGCCAACGAGATCGTGATGATCGCGTTCGGGCTGATCCTCGGCGCCGCCGCGGTGGCGACGGCCTTGGCTTTCGGGCTCGGCGGGCGCGACGCCGCCGCGCGCATGCTTGAGGAATGGCAGGCGGGCCAGGGACCAATCGCCCCCGCCCCGCCGCGCCGAATCAAGAGTGCGCCGCGCGACGGGTCGGAAGACCGCCAGCCGCCGCTGGTGTGAGGCCCCGCTTCGAGGCCTTCGTCGCGATCGACTGGTCGGGGGCGAAGGGGACGCGTCACAAGGGGATCGCGATCGCGGAAGCGCGCGGCAACGGTGCGCCGCGGCTGGTACGCGCGGGTCATGTGTGGTCGCGCGAGGAAGTGCTCGACTGGCTGCTCAAGCGCGCCGCAGTCGAGCCGACCTTGTTCGGGTTCGATTTCAGCTTCGCCCCGCCGCTGATCGAGCGCGGTGAATATCTGCCGGGCGAGTCCGGCGTGCCCGCCACCGCGCGCGAGTTCTGGGCCTATGTCGATGGCTTGAGCGACGATCCCGACCTCGGCGCCGCCTCGTTCCTCGAGCAGGCCCACCGCCGCCACTTCTATTTCGGGATCGCCGACGGGGTGAAGGCCAACTTCGTACGCTTCCGCCAGTGCGACGCGCGGTTGAACGAGCTGGGCGGGCGCAAGACCGCCAGCGCCTATGACGCGATCGGCGCGGCGCAGGTTGCCAAGGCGAGTTTTTCGGGGATGCGGCTGCTCCATCGGCTCGACGGAAAGGTGGCGATCTGGCCGTTCGATCCACTACCCGACAGTGGCAGCGCGGTGGTCGAAATATACACCCGTATCTACCTCCGCCGCGCCGGGATGAGCGGGACCAAGCTGCGCAGCCGCGCACAATTGAACGCGGCGCTCAAGGGCCTCGGCAGCCCGCCGGCGCGGCTGCGCTTCGAGCCCGACGACCACCAGACCGACGCGCTGGTCACCGCCGCCGGGATGCGCGCGCTCGCGGCCGATCGGGCGGCATTCGCGCCGGCCGGGCTGACCCCGGAGATCGCCCGCAGCGAAGGCTGGACGTTCGGCGTGCTATAAAGCACAGGCGCGAATGGGCCGGATTAGCTCAGTTGGTAGAGCAGCGGTTTTGTAAACCGAAGGTCGCGGGTTCGAATCCTGCATCCGGCACCGCCTCGTGCTCCTGCGAAGGCAGGAGCCCAGACCGCCAACAAATAGTCTGGATCCCTGCCTTCGCAGGGATACAAATTAGATTTTAACCTCGACCCACATCGGGGCGTGGTCGCTGGTCTTGTCCCAGCCGCGCGGGGTGCGGTCGACGCCCGCCGCTTGCAACCGCGGCGCGAGCGCCGGGCTGAGCAGCGCGTGGTCGATGCGGATGCCCGAATTGCGCGCGAAGGCGTCGCGCCAATAGGGCCAGAAGGTGTAAATCCGTTCCTCCGGATGGAGGGTGCGAATGGCGTCGGTCCAGCCGCAAGCAACCAGTTTGGCGAACTTTGCCTTCGCTTCGGGCGCGAACAACGCATCTTTAATCCACCGCTCGGGCTTATAGACGTCGAGGTCGGTCGGAATGACGTTATAGTCGCCGATCAGCAGCGCCGGAACGCCGCTGTCGAGCAGGCCCTGCGCGTGGGCGTGGAGGCGATCCAGCCACGCCAATTTATAGTCGAACTTGGGGCCCGGCCACGGGTTGCCGTTGGGCAGATACAGGCAACCGACGAGGATCCCGCTGACCGCCGCTTCAAGGTAGCGGCTGTGGCTGTCGTCAGGGTCGCCGGGAAGGCCGCGGCGGGTCTCGACCGGGGCGCCGACGCGGCTCAGGATGGCGACCCCGTTCCAGCTCTTCTGGCCGTGCCACAGGCTGGTGTATCCGGCCGCCGCGAGCTCCGCCTCGGGGAAGCGGTCGTCGGTGGTTTTGAGTTCCTGCAAAGCCACCACATCGGGCGTAAATTCACCGAGCCAGCGCAACAGCACGGCGAGTCGGCTGGTGATGCCGTTGATGTTGTAGCTGGCTATGCGCAGGGTTTTTCCCACAGGATTATCCACAGTTTTCATCCGCGGCGGCGGCATTTTCGGTTGTCCGATGAGGAACCGTCGAGACCCGCGAACGTTCTGTTGGCGTGCTTCAAATCTTCGGATGCGAAGCATGGGAACCCCGCCAGCTTCGGTTGGCGGGGTTTACCGCATCTGGAGCACCCGACATCACAGCGCAGTCGGATCGGCGGTCGCCAGCGCCAGGCGCCGCGCGGCGTCGGGAAGCGGGTATTTGTTGCCGTTGGCGCAATTGAACAAGAGCACGCTTTCGTTCGCGCCGACCAGCCCGCGATCCCGCGCCAGCCGCCACCCCGCGACCACCGCGCCGCCTTCGGGGCACAGCAGCAGGCCGTCATTGCGCGCGACGTCGTCGACCGCCTCGACGATCGCGTCTTCCTCCACCGCCAGCGCGGCGCCGCCGCTGTCGCGGACCGCGCGAAGGATGAGAAAGTCGCCGACTGCCTTGGGCACGCGGATGCCCGTAGCGATCGTCGCCGCGCCCTCCCACCGCTCGGCGAATTCCTCGCCGGCGTCGAACGCACGGACGATCGGCGCGCAGCCCGCGGCCTGGATGGCATACATCCGCGGACGCTCGGGGCCGATCAGCCCGACCGCTTCGAGTTCGTCGAACGCCTTCCACATGCCGATCAGCCCGGTGCCGCCGCCGGTCGGGTAGAAGATCGCATCGGGGACCTTCCAGCCGAGCTGCTCGACCAGTTCGAAGCCCATAACCTTCTTGCCCTCGAGGCGGTACGGCTCCTTGAGCGTCGAGCAATCGAACCACAGGCCGGCCGCGGCGCCTTGGCCGACCAGTGCGCCGCATTCGTCGATTTGACCATCCGCGACATACACAGTGGCACCGTAGGCGGCGGTCTCACGGACATTGAGTTCGGGAGTTTCAGCCGGACAGATGACTAGCGACTCAATGCCAGCGCGCGCACCATATGCGGCGAGCGCGGCGCCGGCATTTCCGTTTGTTGGCAATGCGATACGGGTGACCCCGAAATGCCGCGCCATCGAAACGGCCATGGCCAGCCCGCGCGCCTTGAACGATCCGGTCGGCAGCCGCCCCTCGTCCTTGACCCACAAATTGGGCGCGGTGCCGGACAGGCGCAGGATCGGGGTTTCGCCCTCACCGAGGCTGACCGGCTCAACCCCCTCGGGCAGCGGCAGCAGCTCGCGCCATTTCCACATCCCCGGCGGCCGTGCGGCGAGGCTGGCGCGGGTCAGCGTGGCCCGCGCCGCCGCCATGTCATAGCGCACCAGCAACGGCCGCCCGACGCGCGACAGATTGTGGATCTTGCCGGCGTCGTATTTCTCGCCGGTCAGCGAGCATTCGAGATGGGTCACGGTCATGCGGCCAGTCCGATACAGGCCTCGGCTCGTCGAAGCGAGCTTGTGATAGTATATCATTGCCGCTAACTGGCCGGCATCGTTCGATCAATTACGGAAATCCATGATCAGCCTGCGTCTTTCGATCGCTTTGCTCGCCTCGGCCGTGCCGGTTGCCCCTACCCTGGCGCAAAACACGCCCGCGCCCGCCCCCACGCCCGCCGCGCCGGCGCCCGCCACCGCCGCCGATGCGCACCACGACCATGACAACGACATCATCGTCACCGGCACCCGGCGCAACGCGCGCGACGTGCTCGGCGGGGTGTCGGTGCTCGACGCCGCCGATCTCAGCCGCGAAATCCGCGCCAGCATCGGCGAGACGCTCGCGCGGCAGCCCGGGGTGACCGCGTCGAGCTTCGGCCCGACCGCCTCGCGCCCGATCCTGCGCGGACTGTCGGGCGACCGCGTGCGCATCCTCACCGACGGCATCGGCAGCCTCGACGTGTCGTCGTCGAGCGCCGACCATGCGGTGGCGATCAACCCGCTCACCGCCGAGCGCATCGAAGTGCTGCGCGGCCCCTCGGCGCTGCTGTTCGGGTCGTCGGCGATCGGCGGCGTGGTCAACGTCATCGACGCGCGGATTCCGCGGCGGGTGCCGGACGGCGTTGCCGGGGGCGACGTGCTGCTGACCTACGGCACCGCGGCGCACGAGCGCTCGGCCAACCTCGGGCTCGACCTCGCGCTCGGCGGCAACTTCGTCGCGCACGCCGACGGCAATTGGTCGGACAGCGAGGATTTGCGTACCGGCGGTTATCTGCTCTCGCACGATTTGCGCGAGGAAGCGGCGGCGAGCCCGTTCGCCGAGGTGCGCGAGCTGGCCCGGCTCAAGGGCCGGCTGCCCAACACGGAAGCCGATTCCAGCGAGGTCGCCGGCGGGCTGGCGTACATCGACGGCGGGCTTAATATCGGCGCCTCGATCACCCGCCACACCGCGACCTACGGCGTGCCGATCCGCTTTTCGCTCGACCCCGCGGTCGAGGCCGAGGCGCCGACCATCGACGTCAAGCAGACCCGCGGCGATGCGCGCGCCGAAATCCCGCTGTCGGGGATGTTCAGCCAAATTCGCCTGCGCGGCGGCATCGCCAAATACCGCCACGACGAACTGGAAGACACCGGCGAGATCGGCTCGAGCTTCTTCAGCCGCGGCGGCGAGGGCCGCGCCGAGCTGGTCCAGGCCGAGCGCGGCGGCTGGGGCGGCACCAGCGGGGTGCAATATTTGAAGCGCTCGGTGCGCATCGAGGGCGAGGAGAAATTCCTTCCCGACAGCCGCCAGACGCAGCTCGGCCTGTTCACCATGCAGAGCCTGGTCAAGGGGCCGCTGCGCATCGAAGGCGGGGTGCGGGTCGAATTGAGCCGGCTCAACGCCGACGCCGACGACCAGCTCGACACCCCGCAGCGCAGCCGCCGTTTTACGACCTTTTCGGCGTCGGGCGGCGCGACCTATCAATTTTCGCCAAGCTGGCGCGGCGGGCTGACGCTGTCGAGCAGCGCGCGCGCGCCGTCGCTCGACGAATTGTTCGCCAACGGCCCGCACGCCGGAACCCAGGCGTTCGAGATCGGCGACCCCGATCTCGACCCCGAGCGCAGCCTGTCGATCGAGGCCAGCGCGCGCCACACGTCGGGGCCACTGCGGGTCACCGCGACCGCCTATCACAGCCGCTTTTCCAACTTCATCTTCCAGGCGCCGACCGGGGAAATCGAGGACGATCTGCCGGTCTATTCCTACCGCCAGGGCAGCGCGCGCTACACCGGGTTCGAGGTCGAGGCAGACGCCAAACTGGGCCGCGCGCTGGGCATCGCGTGGAGCGGCGAAGTGATCGCCGACGCGGTGCGCGCGACGATCAAGGGCTTCGGCCCGGCGCCGCAGATCCCGCCGCTGCGGCTATTGGGTGCGCTGACCGGCGAGGTCGGCCAGTTCGACGGGCGGTTCGAGGTCGAGCATGCGTTCGCGCAAAAGCGTACCGCGACGCTCGAGACCGACACCCCCGGCTATACGCTGGTCGGCGCGTCGATCGACTGGCACCCGCTGGCCAAGCGGCCTGAGTTGAGCGTGTCGCTGAGCGCCAACAATCTGTTCGACGTGGTGGCGCGGCGGCATTCGAGCCTACTCAAGGACTATGCGCCGCTGGCCGGGCGCGATGTGCGTTTGTCGGCGCGGCTGGGGTTTTAGGGGGTTGGGAGCGGGCCAGTCCGGGCATGGGAGTGCGGGTGACCGGCGACGCCAGCCACCCGCAGTGATTTACGCGACTTCCAGGATCCGTTCCGCCGCCTGTTCGATCAGGCGAACGACGTCGGCGGGCTTCGACACGTAGACCGCGTGGCTGCCCGATGTCTCGACCACCGTGGCACCCGCGCGGTCAGCCATCGCGCGTTGGGCCGGGGGCGGGATCATGCGGTCGTCCGCGGCCACCAAATAGAAGCTGGGCTTGGTCTTCCACGCCGGCGTAGTCACTTTGCCGGCGAGTGCCTCGACGCCCCACGGAACCTGCGAGTCCGCCATGAACCGGGCGGTGGCCGGATCGACGTCGGCGGCGAAAGATTCGGCGAACTTTGCACTGTCCAGCTTCAGAAAACCGTCCTGCGGCGGGAGGATCGGCGGAACCGGCGCGCCCGGCGCCGGATTGGCAATCAGCGTTTCAACCGATTCACCAGCGTCGGGGGCAAACGCCGCGATGTAGGCGAGGCTGGCAACCTTCGGGTCATTCCCGGCCTCGGTGATCACCACGCCGCCGTAGGAATGGCCGACCAGCACGACCGGGTGCCTGGCTGCGGCAATCGCGCGCTTGGTGACGGTCACGTCATCGGCCAGCGACACGGTTGGGTTTTGAACGACGATCACCTCATGCCCCTCGCTGGTGAGGGCATCGTGCACACCCTGCCAGCCCGAGCCATCGACGAATCCGCCATGGACAAGGACAACGCTGACGGGATCTGGGGACGTAGGCATATCTCTTCTCCTTCAGTGACGGCGATAATGATTATCGCGATAATCATTACTACGACTCGAGGTTACTCCTTGTCAAGCGATTCCTTATCGCGATATATAAATCACAGGAGAACCGATCATGGCACCCCGCAAGCTACCCCTGGACAGCCAGTTATGCTTTTCGCTCTACGCAGCGAGTATGGCGGTCAACCGCACCTACAAGCCGCTGCTCGACCAGCTCGGCCTGACCTATCCGCAATACCTCGTGCTTAGCACATTATGGGAGCAGGGCGAACTGGCGGTGTCGGCGATTGCCGACCGCCTGTCACTCGAATCGAGCACCATAACGCCGCTCGTGAAGCGCCTGGAGTCCGCCGGGTTCGTGACACGCGAGCGCAATCCGAAGGATGAGCGCCAGGTGATTGTGAGCCTGACGGCAAAGGGCCGTTCGATGAACGACAAGACCGCCTGCCTGACGGAAAAGCTTCTCGAGCGGTCGGGACTCACGCCCGACCAGCTGACGAGGATGAACGGCCAAGTCCGGCAGCTGCGGGACGCGCTTGGCGCGGCCGACTGACCCTGACCTTTCCTTTGGTTGCGCAGGCCGGCTGGGATGATACCGTTCCCCGATGGCTGACGGCACGAACATTCCCGGCGGCGTGGTGCATGGCCTGCCGGGCGATCTGCGGCAGGCGCTGACGCGCGAGCCGGCCGCGCTGGCGACGTGGCACGATATCACGCCGCTGGCGCGCAACGAGTGGATCTGCTGGATTCAGTCGGCGAAGAAGTCCGAGACCCGGAGCAAGCGCATCGCGTGGGGGTGCGACAATCTGCGCGAAGGGAAGCGGCGGCCGTGTTGCTGGCCTGGGTGTCCGCATCGGTAGGTTAGCCGATGGGCACGCCTACTGTCTGCTTGCGACGATTGAACGAGACACTTTCAAATCAGTCGTCGTCGCCACGCCGGTCGTCGCGGTAGTAATAGCTGCGGCGGCGATCGTAGTCCCGAAACCGCCGCTTGCGACGGTCGTCCCGATACACGCGACGCTCGACGTACCGCTCGCAATAGCCGTCCTCGCAATAGGAATCGACAATACGCTCGCGCACGACGCCGTTGTTGGAAGAACTGTTGGAACTGGTGTTGGACGACTGGCTGCCCGCCTGGGCCGCGGTGGCGGTCATCGTGGCAAGGGCCATTGCAACAAGGGTCAAGCGCATCGTTGTCTCCAAGGGTTGCCGGCAGGTTGGAGAAGCGATGACTTACCCAGCATGAACGAACGCCGCGGTGGCGCGAGCGCTCATCGCCTCACCCCGCCGCAGCGACCACTCGTCGAGCCTGGCGGAGGATCGAGTCCTCCCCGCAACGGGGAGGTGGCAGTCCGCGGGAGTGACGGAGGGGGTCATCCGCGTGGCACCAACCCCCCTCCACCACCGCTGCGCGGCGGTCGCGGAGGATTAGATGTCGATGCCGGCGGCGATCGCTTCCAATTTGCGGACGCGTTCGCGGAGGTCGGCGATCTCGATCCGGCCGGTGGCCGGGGGCAGGCCCTTGTCGGCGGCGTCGTGGCTCAGCTCGAAGCGCTTCAATTCGAGCCAGCCTTGCCAGCCCTTGAGCCCGGCCCAGGCGGCCAGCGCCACCGCGGCGAAAATGCTCAGGCCGAGCAGGCCGATGGTCAGCGGTTCCATCACTTCTCCTCCCGCAGCGCCTCGATCTCGCGCGCCAGCTCCTGGTTGGGTTTGGACAGATGATCGTCGATCGCCATCAGGCGGCGGTCGGTGACGTCGAGCTCGGTGCGCATCTTGTGCACCGACGGGCGGACCCTGGTGACCTGGTCCATGCGCTCGAAATCGCTCAGCGGCGCAGCGCCGCCATCGACCTCGCGCTTGCACTGGATGGTGAACCAGATGCCGAGCGCGGCGTAGGTGATCAGCGCGACTTCCCAGCTGATCAGGAACACGGCGGCGACGAAGCCGACGCGGATGAAGGTCGGGTCGATGCCGATGCGCTCGCCCAGCGCCGAGCACACGCCGACCAATTTGGCGTCGCGGCGGTTGAGCGAATAGCGGTAGGATTTGCGGGCCATCGGTATTCCCCTTCTCTAGTTGGCGCGGGCCGCGAGGGCGGCTTTCATGGCGGCGAGCTCGGCGTCGACCTTCTCGGCGGCGCGCAGCTCGGCGAACTCGTCCTCGAGGCTGTTGGCGCCCATCCCGAGCGCGTCGGCGCGGCCTTCGGCGAAGTCGGCGCGGCGCTCGAGGATTTCAAACTTGGCGAACGCATCCTGGGTGCGGCTGCCGTGGAGAATTTCGCGGGCCTTGGCGCGCGACACCGCGCTTTCGAGGCGCGCGGCGATGGCGTTCTGGCGGGCGCGCGCCTCGCGCAGCTTGGCCTGCAATTTGGCGATGTCGGCCTCATAGGCCTTGAGCGTGGTTTCGATCGCGGCGATCTCGGCGCGCAGGCTGTCGGCCATGTCGGCGGCGTTCTGGCGCTCGGCGAGCGCGGCCTTGGCGAGATCCTCGCGGCCCTTCGACAGTGCCAGCTCGGCCTTGTCGGTCCAATTGGCCTGGAGGTCGTCGAGGCGGCTGACGACGCGGCGCATTTCCTTGCCGTCTGCGATCCATTTGGCGGCCGAGGCGCGGACTTCGACCAGGGTCTCTTCCATTTCGAGGATGATCATGCGGATCATCCGCGCCGGGTCTTCCGCCCGGTCGAGCAATTCGGTCATATTGGCCGCGACGATATCGCGCGTGCGGCTGAAGATCGGGCCCGACAGCATCGCCGCCAGGGGAGCGAAGCGCGGCGCCGGGGCCGGCTGGGGCTGCTCGGTCATCCGCGGGGTGCGGAGCGGCGCGCGCGCTTCGAGGACGGCGAGGTCATGCATTGAGGGTCTGCTGAACGGGGGCGGCGATCGACTGGGCGGGACCGACGGCGGCGCCGACCGCGACAGTGCTCATCAAGAGCGAGGCGGCGGCGGCAACCAGGGTCCGCGTGAGCTTGGACTGGTTGGACATGTTCATTCTCCCTTTGGCGCCCGCCGTGAGGTGGCGGGCGATGCCAATGCTAATTCAAGGGCCGTGCCAATCGCGGATTTGCGCGGTTTCTGACGCGAATGGCGGGGATTTCGGGGCGATGTGGGAGTTTGCACCACCCAAGGCTTGGCGGATTCCACCAACCACTTGGTGAGTTCGGCGGAACCTCTCGCCACCCTCGTGGCTTCAAGCGGCAACCACTTCTTTTCAAAGGACACGACCATGTTGGGCAAGATCGCAGGCGCATTGATCGGCAACCGCATCGCGGGGCGTCACAGCGGCGCCAAGGGCGCGCTGATCGGGGCAGGCGTGGCCGCCATCGCGCGGCGCGGGCTCGGGCCGCTCGGGCTCGCGCTGGCGCTCGGCTATGGCGCCAAGAAGCTCTACGACCGCCGGGGCGGCCGCGCGCCGGTTTACCCGTCGGACGCCGCGCCGTCGTCGCCGCCGGCCTGAGCCTCGGGATCGAAAAAGGGCTCGACCACGCCGTTCAATTTGACCGTCATGGGATTGCCGTGGCGGTCGCGGCTGCGCCCGGCGGCGACGCGGATCCAGCCTTCCGAGATGCAATACTCCTCGACGTTGGTCTTTTCCGCGCCGTTGAAATTGATCCGCACCCCGCGGCTCAGGATGTCCTGGTCGAAGTAGGGACTGCGCGGGTCGAGCGACAGGCGGTCGGGAAATTCGGTGGGTTTGTCGGTCATCGGCGCCCCCTACCGCCGTGCGCGCCATGCGGTCAACGCAGGCGAAAAACCGGTTCAGCAAACCGACAGCAAGCGCGCACGAGGATGTGACCCTGTAACATTGAGGGAGCGCGTCGATGGGCCGGTCGAAGCTGTGGGTCGCTGCGGTGGCAGCGCTGGTGGTTACCGGGTCGGCGCAATTGGGCCGGGGTTCGCCGGCGGCGGCGCAAGCGGCTGACAGCGGCGTGCGCGCCGGGGGCAGCCTTGCCTCGTTCCGCTCCGACCGCGAGTTGCGCGCCTTCCTCGAGAAGCGCCGCGAGACGCGCCAGGACAGTCGGGGCCAGTCGAGCGTGGTCTATGCGCCGCCGCCGCCGGCTCCGCCGCCACCGCCCGCCGCGACCGCCGAATCATCGGCCGATGCGATCGTCACGACCGGGTCGCGCGTGGCGAAATCCGATGCCATCACCAACAACCAGGAAGCCGGCGTCGACGAAGGCGGGATCGTCAAGAAGCGCGGCGATTTGCTGGTCATCCTGCGCCGCGGGCGGCTGTTCACGGTATCGACCGCGCGCGGCGGGATGCGGCCGGTCGATGTGATCGACGCGATGCCGCCCGGAGTCGACGGCAGCGGCGACTGGTATGACGAGATGCTGCTCCACGGCGACCGCGTGGTGGTGGTCGGGTACAGCTATCGCCGCGGCGGGACCGAGATCAACCGCTTCCGCCTGTCGCCCGACGGCCGTCTGCGCTTCGAGGATTCCTACCACCTGCGCTCGAACGATTATTATTCGTCGCGCAACTATGCCTCGCGGCTGATCGGCAACCGGCTGATCTATTACACCCCGCTCGCGCTGGAGTGGGAGGACGACCCGTTCGAGGCGTTCCCCGCGGTGCGGCGGTGGACCGGCAACAATAACGAGATCGACTTCCGCCCAATCGTCGACGCGCGCGAGGTGTTTGTCGTGCCCGAGATGCGCGACGACCCCGAGGCGCCGCTCGACACGCTCCACAGCGTGATGAATTGCGACCTCACCGCGCCGGTGCTCGACTGCGACGCCATTGCGGTGCTCGGCCCCGCCTCGCGCACCTTCTACGTGTCGGGCAATGCGGTCTATCTGTGGGTGTCGGACGCGTGGAGCGGCCAGGCCGAGGGACGCGGCGGGGTGCGCAGTTTCGCGTTCCGCCTGCCGTTTGGCGACGAGGCGCCCTCGGCGATCGCCGCGCGCGGCGCGCCGACCGACCAATTCTCGTTCCGCGAGGATGCGCGGGCCGGGCTGCTCGATGTGCTGGTGCGCGCCGACGGCGGCGGCGACGCGATGTGGAACCCCGAGGCGACCATCGGCGATGTCGCTTTGCTCAGCATCCCGATCCGCTGGATGGGCAACGGCATGCGCGAGGTCCCGCTCAATCGCTACCGCCCGCTGCCGCGCCCGGACGAGGAGAACTGGAATTTCCAGAATCGCTTCGTCGGCAACCATGTGCTGTACGGCGGCGGAGGAATAGGCAGCGGCGACAGCGCGCGACTGGTCGCGGCGGGATTGCGCGGCGGGCCGGTGGCGGAGATTCCGCTGCCGCACGCGGTCGAGCGGATCGATATCCTCGGCGGCGACGGCGTGGTGATCGGCAACGACAATCGCGGCGGACTCAATTTCACCGCGATCGACTTGCGCCGCGCGTTCGCCGCCAAGGGCGCGAGCTTCCTCATGCCCAACGCCGCGCAAGGCGAAAGCCGCAGCCACGGTTTCTTCTACCGCGCCGACGACCCTGAAGGCGCCAACGGCGTGCTCGGGCTGCCGATCGCGCGTGCCGTCGACCCCGGCTTCCACCGCTTCTTCGGCAGCGCGGCATCACTGCTGTTCCTGCGCCGCGACCAGCGGCGGCTGGTGATGGCGGGCGAGCTTGGCGCGCAATACCGTCGCGCCGCCGACGACCGCTGCGTCGCCAGCTGCGTCGACTGGTACGGCAATGCGCGGCCGATTTTTGCCGGCGACCGCATCTTTGCCCTGCTCGGCTACGAGCTGGTCGAAGGGCGCATGGCGCGCGGCGCGATCCACGAGATCGACCGCGTCGATTTCGCGCCGGGCGGGCGGATGTGGCGCCAGGGCAGGCGGTAGCCGGATAGTTGCCCGCGTCGCCGCGCCGCACTAAGCGGCTCGGGACAATGAGCGACAAAGACCCCCATCTGCGCGCCAACCGGCCGCGCCTGGCATTGCACGTTCCCGAGCCCGCGCTGCGCCCCGGCGATGCGCCCGATTTTTCCAAGGTCGACATCTCGGCGCCCGGCGCGGCGGCGCGGCCCGATGTCGCGGCGGCGGCGGCCGAAACGCATCCGCTGACCACGCAATTGGTGCGGGTGCTCGGCGACGACCATAAAGCGGCGGGGCCGTGGGACCCCAAGCTCGACCCCGACACATTGCGAAAAATGCTGGCCGACATGGTCACCGTACGGGTGTTCGACGACCGCATGTATCGCGCCCAGCGCCAAGGCAAGACCAGCTTCTACATGAAGTGCACCGGGGAGGAGGCGATCGCGGTTGCCGCCGCCACCGCATGCGACCGCGACGACATGCATTTCCCGACCTATCGCCAGCAGGGCCTGCTGGTCGCGCGCGGCTATCCTCTGGTCGACATGATGAACCAGATTTATTCGAACAAGGGCGACAAGTTGCAGGGCCGCCAGCTGCCGATCATGTATTCGGACAAGCCGCACGGCTTCTTCTCGATCTCGGGCAATCTCGGCACCCAGTTCCCGCAGGCGGTGGGGTGGGCGATGGCGAGCGCGATCAAAGGCGACAGCCGGATCGCGATGGGCTGGATCGGCGACGGCGCGACCGCTGAGGGCGACTTCCATTCGGCGCTGACCTTCGCGGCGGTGTACAACGTCCCGGTGATCCTCGCGGTGGTCAACAACCAGTGGGCGATCTCGAGCTTTTCGGGGATCGCCGGCGCCGAACGCGCGACCTTCGCCCAGCGCGCGGTCGGTTATGGCATCGCCGGCCTGCGCGTCGACGGCAATGACGCGCTCGCGGTGTACGCCGCGGTGCGCTGGGCGGCCGACCGCGCGCGCTCGAACAACGGCCCGGCGCTGATCGAGTTCTTCACCTATCGCGCCGAGGGCCATTCGACTTCCGACGACCCGAGCGGCTACCGGCCGGCGGCCGAAGCCAAGGCGTGGCCGCTGGGTGACCCGATCGAGCGCTTGAAGGCGCATTTGATCGGCCTCGGCGAATGGGACGACGAGCGCCACGATGCCTTGGTCAAGGACGCCGACGCGACGGTCCGCGCGGCGCAGAAGGAGTCCGAAAAACTCGGCATCCTGCCGCAGCAGGGCAAGGACGATATCGGCAGCATGTTCGAGGACGTTTACGCCGAGGTGCCGTGGCACATCGCCGAGCAGCGCGAGGCTGCTTTGGCTGAAAGCAAGGACGGCTGACAGTGGCGGTGATGAACATGATCCAGGCGATCAACAGCGCCCACCGCGTGACCATGGCGGCCGACCCCGACATCGTCGTGTTCGGCGAGGACATCGGTTATTTCGGCGGGGTGTTCCGCGCCACCGAGGGCTTACAGCGCGAATTCGGCAAGACCCGCGCGTTCGACGCGCCGATTTCGGAGAACGGCATCGTCGCCACCGCGGTCGGGATGGCGGCCTACGGCCTCAAGCCGGTGATCGAAATCCAGTTCGCCGATTACATCTACCCCGGCTACGACCAGATCGTCAGCGAGGTGGCGAAAATGCGCTACCGCACGGCGGGCGAATGGACGATGCCGATGGTGATCCGCACACCCTATGGCGGGGGGATTTTCGGCGGGCAGACGCACAGCCAGTCGCCCGAAAGCCTGTTCACCCATATCGCGGGGTTGAAAGTGGTAGTCCCGTCGACCCCGCACGACGCCAAGGGGCTGCTGATTGCGGCGATCGAGGATCCCGATCCAGTGATCTTCTTCGAGCCCAAGCGGATCTACAACGGCCCGTTCGACGGCCACCACGACCGCCCGGTGACGCCGTGGGCTAAGCATGCCGACGCCGAGGTGCCCGACGGACATTACACCGTGCCGCTGGGTCAGGCGCGGGTGGTGCGCGAAGGCGCCGAGCTGACCGTGCTGGCCTATGGGACGATGGTCCATGTGGCGCTGGCCGCGGTTGAGGCGCAAGGACTCGACGCGGAGGTGATCGATTTGCGCACTTTGGTGCCGCTCGACATCGCGACGATCGAGAAATCGGTCGAGAAGACCGGGCGCTGCCTGATCGCGCAGGAAGCGCCGCGCACGAGCGGTTTCGCGGCCGAGCTCGCGGCACTGGTGCAGGAGCGCTGCTTCTATCATCTCGAAGCGCCGGTCGAGCGCGTCACGGGGTGGGACACGCCCTACCCGCACAGTTACGAATGGGCCTATTTCCCCGGCCCGAAGCGCTTCAAGCGCGCGCTGGAAAAGGTCATGGCTGACTGATGGCAAACTACGAATTCAAGCTGCCCGACATCGGCGAAGGGATTGCCGAGGCGGAGATCGTGACGTGGCACGTCAAGCTTGGCGATGTGTCTCGGAGGACCAGCAGCTGGCCGACATGATGACCGACAAGGCGACGGTCGAGATGGAATCGCCGGTCGCGGGGAAGGTGGTCAAGCTGGCGGGCGAGGTCGGCGACCAGATCCCGATCGGCTCGGTGCTGGTGGTGATCGAGACCGAGGGCGAAGCGGCGGCGGTAGAGTCTAAGAAAGAAGTCCCGATTGCCGACGGCGCGGCCGAAGCAACGCCGGCGCAGGAACAAGCCATGCCAAGCGCGGCGGTCGAAGACTCCCCCCGCCCGCTTGCGGGAGGGGAAGAGGCACGCAGCGCCGAAGGGGCGGGCCTGTCGAAGGGCGAGGCCGAGCCTGAGACAGCCCCTCCCCCCGCCCCTCCCGCGAGCGGGAGGGGGGCTGCCCTCGCCTCCCCCGCGGTGCGCCAGCGCGCGCGCGACCTCGGCATCGACCTCGGCGAAGTGAAGACCGCCGGCGACCGCGTGCGGCACTCCGACCTTGACGCTTACCTGCTCTACAACGGTGGCTCGGTCTCGGGCCGCGGCGCCGCTGCCCGCCCCGACGAGACGATCAAGGTCGTCGGGCTGCGCCGCAAGATCGCCGAGAACATGCAGGAGGCCAAGCGCCGCATCCCGCATTTCACCTTGGTCGAGGAGTTCGACGTCACCGACCTCGAGGACACGCGCGCGATGATGAACCGCGACCGCGGCGGCCAGCCCAAATTGACCGTGCTGCCGTTCCTGATCGCGGCGATGGCCAAGGCGCTGCCCGACTGGCCGATGCTCAACGCGACCTACGACGACGACGCCAATGTCATCACCCGCCACGGCGCGCTCCACCTCGGCATGGCGACGCAAACGCCGAACGGGCTGATGGTGCCGGTGATCCGCGACGCGCAGGGCAAGAGCGTGTGGCAGCTGGCGGCGGAGATTTTGCGGCTGGCCGAGGCGGCGCGCTCGGGCAAAGCCGCGCGGGAAGAGCTGTCCGGCTCGTCGATCACGCTGTCGAGCCTTGGCCCGATGGGCGGGATCACCTCGACCCCGGTGATCAATCGCCCCGAAGTGGCGATCATCGCGGTCAACAAGCTCGAGGAGAAAGTCGTCGTGGTCGACGGCGAGATCGAGGTGCGCAAGCGGATGAACCTGTCGCTGAGCTGCGATCACCGCGTAGTCGACGGGTGGGACGCGGCCAATTTCCTCCAGGCGCTCAAAGCGCTGATCGAGAATCCGCTCAGGCTGCTGTCGGCTTGATCCGGCCGGCGCCGGGCAAGCGCCGCGCGCGCTTCATCCTGCCCGGCCTGTACCTTGCGCTGGCGCTCTACGTGTGGTTCGATTTCGCCACCGCAGCGCGCGACGGCCTCGCCAATCTCGGGCTGTTCCTGGTCACCGCGCCGGTCGCCGCGGTCGGCCTGCTGATCGACTCGTTCACCACCGGCACGCGTTTCTCGCTGCTGCCCGACGGCTTCGGCTACCTCGGCAATCACGCGATTTATTATGTCCCCGCGGTGTCGGTCACAGCGGGGCTCATGTTCCTGCTCGGCCGAAAGATCGACCGCCGCCCGAACTAGAGCCTGCCCTCGGTGGCGCGCGCCAGCGCCAGGCTACGCTCCTTGGCGTCCTTGAGCCCGCCGGCGCCGAGCAGATAGATCGCGGTCCGCTCGCCCTTGCCGACATAGAGGCCGAACTCGCGCGAATAATAAGCCTCGTCGCCGAGCCCGGCGATCGGCTCGAGCTCATAGCCCTGCGCCTTGGCCGACGCGATCGCGGTGGCGATGTCGACCGGTTGCACGGTCACGCTGACCTGCCCGCCGTCGGCCAATCGCGCGCCCGAATAGCCGTACTGGCAGATGTCGAGCCCGGCCGGGCCGCCGTCGTTGGGCAGGCGCTTGACCTCGCGGCCGAGCGCGGCGGTGGCGTCCGCGGCGGTCAGCACGTCGCACGCGGTGGACGCGGCGTTGGCTGTGCTCGGCTGCGAGGTGTTGCCCGGCGCGGCAGTGTCCTGCGAGCAGGACGACGCCACCAGCGCCAGCCCGACCAGACCTATCAATCGCGTCATAGAATCCCTCGCTCACCGCCGACCGGCGCGATGTATCGCGTCCGCACGGCGGCGGCGAGAGGGCATTTAGGCCGCCAGCAGATCGACTTCGGCGAGGCCGTTGGCGATGCCGGCTTCGCGCTGCGCCGGGCCGACCGCGATGCCGTCGGCGTGGA
>NZ_JANPKO010000096.1:0-64952 GCF_031426035.1 Sphingomonas sp.
GGATCGCGCTGTACGCCGAGCATGGGCTGTCGGCGATGACCGAGCCGGCGGTCGGCTGGCCGGCGTTCCTCGGGCTGACATGGGTCTATTTCGCGATGAGCTATCTGCTGCTCGGCTCGGTGTTCCTCGGCATTGGGGCACAGGCCTCGACCGTGCGCGAGGTGCAGACGCTGTCGATGCCGGTGACCATGGCGCAGGTGCTGGTGTTCGGCTTCGCCGCCTCGGCGGTGGGCGACGCCACCAGCACCCACGCGCTGGCGGCGGCGGCGTTCCCCTTGTCCTCGCCCTACGTGATGATCGCGCGCGCCGCCGAGCAGCCCGATTTGTGGCCGCACCTGATCGCGATCGTGTGGCAATTGCTGTGGGTGGCGCTGATCCTGCGCTTCGCCGCGCGGCTGTTCCGCCGCAGCGTGCTGCAGTCGGGGCCGACGCGAAAGCGCTGGTGGCGGCGCGCCAAAGCCTAGTTGATCGCGGCCGAGGCCATCTCCTCCAGCTTGGCCATCAGCGCGCGGTGCGGGAACGGCCCGTGGCTGATTCGCGCCACCCCCGCGCTCGCCCATTGCGCCTTGTCGGGCGCGCCGGGGAAGGCGATCACGTTCAACGGCAGCGGCACGTCGCGCACAATTCGCTCGATCTGGCGCGGATCGGACAGGCGCGGGACGAAGAAGCCGCTCGCCCCGGCATCGCTGAACGCCTTGCCGCGCTCGATCACCGCGTCGATCAGCGCCGCATCATAGTCGGTGGTCTTGAGGAAAAGGTCGGTGCGGGCGTTGATGAAGAAACTGTCGCCGACCGCGCGGCGGATCGCTTCGATCCTTTTGGCCTGCTCCTTCAACGGGTGGAGGCCTTCGCCGCCGATCACCTGGTCCTCGAAATTGCACCCGACCGCGCCGGTCGCGGCGAGCCGCGCGACGTTGACCGCGGCCTTGCCCGGATCGACCGAATAAGCGCTTTCGAAATCGACCGTCAGCGGCACCTCGACCGCGCGCACGATGCGCTCGGCATTGGCCAAGGCGAAATCGATCGGCACCTGCTCGCCGTCGGGCCAGCCGTGGGCGTCGGCGACCGGGTGGCTGCCGGTGGCGAGCGCCTTGGCCCCGGCGCGGACCACCGCCGCGGCGCTGCCGACGTCCCAGATATTGTACAGCACGACCGGGTTGCCCGGGACATGCAGCGCGGCGAAGGTGTCGAACTTGCTGGGCATCGGGGCGTCTCCTGCGGGCGATGCCGCGCGGTATAACAGCGCCGCCCCGATTGCCACCGTTGGCGCCGCCGCATAGGCTCGGCCGATGCTAATTTTGCTCGCCGCGCTCGCCGCCGCTCCCGCCGCCGATCTCACCGCCCCGCTGCCGCCGACCGTCCCGTGGCGCGGCGCCAGCGAGCGGCTGGTCGCGGCGCCCGCCGACCCGTGGATCACCCCCGCCGAAGCGCGCAATTTCGCCGAAACGCCGTCCTATGCCGAAACCCGCGCCTATCTCGAGCGGCTGGTCGCCGCCTCGCCGTTGCTGACCATCGAAGTGTTCGGCCGCGCCGCGCAGGGCCGCGAGCTGTACGCGGTGCGCGCGGGCAAGCCGGGGCGGTCGCCCAAGCCGGTGCTGCTCGCCCAGGCCGGAATCCACGCTGGCGAGATCGACGGCAAGGACGCCGGGCTGATGCTGCTGCGCGACATCGCATTGCGCGGAAAGCACAATCTGCTCGACCGCGCCGATTTGCTGTTCGTGCCGATTTTCAACGCCGACGGGCACGAGCGGGTGTCACCCTGGAACCGCCCCAACCAGCGCGGCCCCAACAACCAGGGCTGGCGCACCACCGCGCAGAACCTCAACTAGAACCGCGATTACCTCAAGGCCGACACGCCCGAGATGAAGGCGATGATCGGCCTCCTGCGCAAATACAAACCCGCGCTGTACCTCGACCTCCACGTCACCGACGGCACCGACTATCAGTACGACATCACCTTCGCCTTCCCCGGCTGGGGCGGATATTACGCGCACTCGCCGAGCATCGGCCGCTGGCTCGACCGCCGCTACCGCCCCGCGCTGACCGCCGCGCTGGCGGGCGCCGGCCACGTCCCCGGTGTCTACATCGACACCGTCGACGGCCGCGATCCGGACTTGGGCATCCGCCTCAACCCCGACCAGCCGCGCTACTCGACCGGCTATGCCGACCTCGCGCGGATCCCGTCGGTGCTGGTCGAGAACCATTCGCTCAAGCCGTATCGCCAGCGCGTGCTCGGCACTTATGTGCTGGTCGAGGAATCGCTGCGGCTGGTCGGCGCCGAGGGCCCGCGCATCTCCGCCGCGATCGCCGCCGACCGCGCCAGCCGACCGCGCACCGAAACGCTGAGCTGGAAGCCGGCGCCGAGGCCGCTGTACGTGATCCCCGACTTCAAGGGCATCGCGCACGTAAAGTACAAGTCGCCGGCTTCGGGCGGCAGTGAGGTGCGCTATCTCGGGCGCCCAATCACCCAGCGCATGCCGGTGATCGGCGCGGTGCCCGACAAGGTGGTGACGCTGCCCGCGGCGTGGTGGGTGCCGGCGACCAAGCCCGAGGTGATCGCGCTGCTGCGGCTGCACGGCGTCGAGTTCGAAACGCTTGCCGCCCCGCGCACCGTCAGCGTCGACATGGTGCGGCTCTCCGGCGCCGAAACCAAGGCCGCCGATGAGGGCCATATCCCGCTCAAGGTCGCCGGTTTCACCCACGCCCGGGCGCAGGAAACTTTCCCCGCGGGATCGGTGCGCGTGCCCTCGGCCCAGCCGCTCGGCCTGCTCGCCGCGGCGATGCTTGAGCCGGAGAGCCCCGACTCATTGCTGGCGTGGAATTTCTTCCCCGAGATCCTCCAGCGCACCGAATATATCGAAGGCTATGCGATCGCCCCGCTCGCCGAGCGCATGCTTGCCGCCGACCCGAAGCTGCGCCGCGAATTCGAGGCAAAGCTCAAGGCCGACCCCAAATTCGCCGCCAGCCCCGATGCGCGGCTCGGCTGGTTCTACGAGCGCACGCCTTATTACGACCCGCGCTACCTGCTCTACCCGGTTGGCCGCGAACTCAAGCGCTAGCAAGGTCCCCGCTGCGGTCGCCAGCAGCCACCGAACGCCGGGAAGCGACGGCAACGGCGGCAACTGATAGTATATACTATTGGGAGGCGGATTAGCCTGTAATGTGTACGGCCGTGAGCGGGGCGGGGTGGCAATAGTATATACTATTATCGATCTGGCTGCCGTTAGGAACCCGCTCTCCCTTTGCGAGCTGCCTTGGGGGAGGCGGTCGGTGTTGCGGGTGAGAGAAGTGGCTGCGGTGGAGGTGGCGCGCTCTACGGGCGCGGCGGTCCGCCGTGACGACCCGGGCAGTCCGGCCGTTTCCGCTCCAGTTTCCGCCCGCCCGGCTCGCCGCCCCCGCCGCCCTCCGCCTAAACCTTCGACGGATAGGCGGGGCGGATGTCGACCGGGATGTGGCCCATGGTCGCGATCACCTGGCTCGCCTCGGCATCTAGCACGCCCCATTTGTCCATGAACGCCTTGGCCCCGGCATAATCGCCGGTCGCCTGCAGCCGCACGATCTCCGCCACTAAAGCGCGGATCGCGCCGTCGATCTTCGCCTCGTCAATGCGGAAGCGCTTGGCCCCGGCATCCCACGCGAAGGCGCCCTTGTCGCGCAGGAAGCGGTACTGCATCGCGGCGCCCTTGCCGTGGGCGTCGTTGGCGCCGAATCGCATCGCGCGGAACAGCCCGGCGATGTAGGTGGCGCGGATCTGCGGGCGCTCGGCGGCCGGGATCAGCCCCTTGTCCATCATGTGCATGACGTTCCACGCGCCCATCACGTCGGCTTTGGCCTCCTCGAAGTCGCTGGCGATCTCCTTCAGTTCCTGGTCGACCGTGGTGGCGCGCCCGCCGACGTTGATCGAGCCCGGCCCGAGGCTGTGCGACAATTCGTGGAACAGCGTCTCCATGTACATGTAGCGCTGGTTGACGTTGGCGGCCTGGTCGGGGACCAGCACGAGGCCCGCCATCGGCTTCAGGATCATTTCGTACTTGGCGCCGAGCACGTTCTGCAAAATGACCTTCTTGGCGCCCTTGGCCTCGCGCACGCGCTCGTCGTTGGGGAGGTTAAAGGCGATCGACTGGACGCCGTGGTTGCTGTCGCCGCCGGCGTGCAGCTGGTCGGTCACCGCGATCGGCGATTCGAACCCGCGCTTGAAGTTCTTGAAGCGCTCCTCGACCGGCAGATTCTGCTCCATCCCGCGCAGCTCGGCCTTGTAAACGTCGAGCGCCGCCGATTCCTTGGGATTGCGCAGCGTGACATAGGCTTCGAACGCGGTCTTCCGGCCGTACAATTTGTCGGTGTAGGTCTCGTACGGCCCGATCACGACCTCGATCGGGGTGTCCTTCAGGTCCATCCACGCCAGCTCGGATTCGTAATAATCGTCGTTGCGGAACGCCGCCGCGCGCAGCGTCAGGAATTTCTTGAGGCTCGCATTGCTGGTCTTGGCGGCGGCCTGCTCGAGCAGCTTGGCGGCCGGCTCGAGCCACTGCTTATATTCTTGCGAATAAGGCACCGCGACCAGCCGATCGCCGTCGCGCTTGACCACGGTGTAGGGGTCGGTCAGCCGTGCCGCCTCGCCCGGGTGCGCCTTCAAATAGGCGTCGAACTGCGCCTTGGTCAGGTCGGCCGGGTAGAAGCCGCCGCCGGGCGGCTTGGGCTTGCCGCCGAAGAACGGCTTGTCCTCCTCGATCTCGTCCCACGGCCCCATGAAGGTGTCGAAGCGGTCGAGTAATTTGGCGTCGCCCTTGGCCGTGATCTCGTCGCGGATGCGCGGGTTGTCGGCCGAGACCTGGCGCAGATAGATCGGGTCCATCAGGTCGGCGGCCTGGATCAAAAGATTGACCACCTCGCGCTCCTCGGCGGTGAGGTACGAGGTGTCGGCCTTCATCTCGACCCGCGCCAATTTGTCGGCGGCGGCGGGCTGTCCGGCGGCGGCGGGCGCGGCGCCGTTCTGCTCTGGGCTGCTCGCGACGTTGCACGCGACAAGCGAGAGGATGGAAACAGCGGCGGCGGCACCAAGCCAGGAGGATTTTGTCATGGGGAGGCGTCTAGCAGCGCCCGCCAACGTTCGCCAACCGCGCTTCGACGAACGAAGTCTGGCGATTACTCGGGCGCCGGGCCGAGCTGCTGCCACAGCTCGACCTTGACCCCGTCGGGGTCGAGGATCCACGCGAATTTGCCGTAATCCTCCTCCTGCGTGCCGAGGATTTCGACCCCCTTGGCCTGCAACTCCGCGATCATCGCGTCGCGGTCGTCGACCCGCAGGTTGATCATGAACGGCTGCACGCTCGGCCCGAAATAATCGCTGTCCGCCTTGAACGGCGAGAGCAAGGAAAAGCCCTCGGCCTCGTCCTTCTTGAACGGGAACATCGCGCCCCATTCGCCGCCGATGCCGAGCGTCTCCTGGTACCAGGCGCGCGTCGCCTCGGGGTCGGCGACCTTGTAGAACACGCCGCCGAGGCCGGTCACTTTCGCCATTCTGTCCTCCGTAAGATTGCTTAGCGTGCTGCCGGAAGTAGTTTCGGATTGCGCAGCAGCGCGGCCGAAACCAGCGCAACCAGCAGGCCGACGGGGAAAATCTCGAGGAATGTCATCGGCACGCGGAACAAAGGGTTGCCGTAGCTTTGCCGCAGCTCGTTGAGCTCGGCGGCTTTCCTCGCCAGCTCGGCCGGCGACGCTCCCGCGGCCTCGCGCGCCTGCAAAATGCCGGTGACATATTCGTCCATGAAACGGTAATCGGTCGCCGCCAGATAGATTTCCCACACCACGACATAGGCCAGCCCGGCAACCGCGGCGATCGCCAGCCCCATCAGCAACGCCGGGCCGAACTTGATCACCCCGCCGCGCTCGACATCGCGAAAGCGCTTCACCCCGACGAAGATGAAGGTCAGTGCGACCAGCATGACGAGGTAGCGGAACCATTCGGAGCTGAAGAAATTGTCCTGCCCGGTCATCGTCAGACCGGTCAGCATGACCGCGATGATCACCAGCCCCGACAGCAGGCCATAGGTCAGCGCATATTTCATCGGCTTCGACTCCAGTCGCGGAAAGTGCGGAGCCGAGTTGAGCAAGTTTTCGCCGCCGCGACCATCGCCCGGACGGGTGATTTGCCTGGGCTCACCCGCAAAAACTACGGGATCAGCGCCAGCCAGCGCGCCTTGTCGATGGCCTGGATGCGCCGCTGTACGTCGAGCTTGTCATAGACGTGGCCGACATGCGTCTTGACCGTGTTGGGGGAGATCGCCAGCGCCCGCGCCATTTCCTTGAGCGACTGGCCGGTGGCGAGCAGTTCGAGGATTTGGCATTCGCGCGGGGTCAGCCCGAGCGAGCGGATCGCGGCGTCGTTGCGCTCGAACGCGGCCGGGGCAGCGCGCGGGGTCAGCCGCCGCCCCGCCCACAGCCCGAGCGCGACGAACCCCACCGCGAGCAGCGCGACATAGATTTCGGTCGAGAAGGCGCGGGTGACATAGCGGTACTCGAGCCACTCGAGCGCGGCCACCGCGAGGGCCAGCGCCAGCGCATAGAGGATGACCGTCCTCGCCATTGCGGCAGGCTCCCAGAAAAGCGCGAGCCCGGCCAGACGCGTCATTTCCATCGCAATGAAAATGACGATTGACTCGGCGCCGCCGCTCGCTCATTTCCACTTCTCTCGAAGGGAGGGGCCGATGGACCCGGCAATCGCCACCGCCGCGCTGGCCGCATTGGCGCAGGAGCATCGCCTCGCTCTGTTCCGGCTGCTGGTCCAGGCCGGGACCGACGGGATGAGCGCGGGCGCGATCGCCGCCGCGCTCGGCATCCCCAATTCATCCTTGTCGTTCCATCTCGCCCAGCTGCGCCGCGCCGGGCTGGTCGAGCAGGAACGCCGCCACCGCTCATTGATATACCGCGCCGATTATGCCGCGATCAACGCACTGGTCGGCTTCCTCACCGAAAACTGCTGCGGCGGGGCCGATTGCTCTGCCGCTGCCGAACCGAAGGAGCAGGCGGCATGAGCAAAACCTACAATGTCCTCTTTTTGTGCACCGGCAATTCGGCGCGCTCGATCCTCGCCGAGGCGATCCTCAACCGCGAGAGCAGGGGCCGCTTTCGCGCATTCTCCGCGGGCAGCCATCCCAAGGGCGAGGTGCACCCCACGGCGCTGGCGACGCTCGACGAGATGGGTTTCCGCACCGACGGCTATCGCTCGAAAGCGTGGGAGGAGTTCGCGGCCGAGGGCGCGCCCGATCTCGATTTCGTGTTCACCGTGTGTGACAATGCGGCGGGCGAAATGTGCCCGGTGTGGCCGGGCCAGCCGATGACCGCTCACTGGGGGATCGAGGATCCGGCGGCGGTTGAAGGCGAGGCCCAGCGCCGCGCCTTCCGCGCCGCTTTCTTCGCGCTGCAGCGGCGGATCGGCCTGTTCCTCGCGCTCCCGCTCGACAGCATCGACGAATTGAGCCTGCAGAAGAAGCTCGGCGACATCGGCAAGACCGCGGACACGGAATCGGCGATTGCCTGACCAGCCGGCGCTGGCGCGCAGGCTGCTCGCCGAAGGTCTCGGATCGTTCTTCCTGTTCGCCACCGTGGTCGGCTCGGGGATCATGGCGCAGGCGCTGGCGGGCGGCAACGACGCGGTCGCCTTGCTCGGCAACACGCTGGCGACCGGCGCGATCCTGTTGGTGCTGATCACCATGCTCGGGCCGGTGTCGGGCGCGCACATGAACCCCGCGGTGACGCTGGTCGCCGCCGCGCGGCGCGAGCTAGCGTGGCGCGACGCGGCGCCGTACATCGCCGCCCAGCTCGCCTGTGGCATCCTTGGCGTGTGGGCGGCCCACGCGATGTTCGACCTGCCGATCGTCCAAGCCTCGACCCACGCGCGCACCGGCCCCGGCCAGTGGCTGAGCGAGGCGATCGCCACTTTCGGCCTGATCCTGACCATCCTCGGCACCGTCCGCCACCGCCCCGCCTGGGTTCCCGCGACGGTCGCTGCCTACATCACCGCGGCCTATTGGTTCACCGCCTCGACCAGCTTCGCCAATCCCGCGATCACCGTCGCGCGCAGCCTGTCCGACACCTTCGCCGGCATCGCCCCTGCCGACGTGCCAATGTTCATCGCCGCGCAGCTGCTCGGTGCAGCTTTCGCCGCGCTGACTGCGCGCTTGCTGTTCGACCCAGCCCCTTAGCGCGGCAAGTTGCGCGAGGAGAGGATGCGGCCGGCGGTGTCGGTCACCACCTCGAGCAATTGCCCGCTGCGGTTTCGCACCTGGTGGACGGTGTTGCCCGAACTGTTGACCGTCCGCCCGACCTCGGTCAGCCCGGCGCGCGCAAGGTCGAGCACCTGGCCGTTGCGCAGCAGGCTGGTGGTGATCCCGCCGACCGTGCCGAGGGTGTTGTTGGCGACCCCGCCGACGGTGTTGACGGTGTGGTCGACGCTGCTCAGCAATTGGGTCACCAGCTGCGGGTTGTTATCTAGTGTTTGCAGTGTCCGCTCGATGATCGCGCGGACATTGTCGAGCCGAACGATCAGCGTCGCCTGCGCGCGCACGCCCTTCAATCCGATCTTGACCTGGTCGACATGGACGTCGGCGCCCGCAGTTAGCTTGAGCAGATTGGCGAGCCGCGCATCGAGCGCGATGTTGACGTCGAGGTTGGCGACATCGATGGTCAGCTCCTCGACCGACAGATTGGGCACGTCGAGCAGCACGTCGGGCTGGTCGTTGCCGGCCATCGCCTGCTGGGCGAGCGGGGACGGCGGCAGCGGCTGCGGCTGGGCGGCGCGGCGGGTCTGGGCGGCGGCGGGCGCGGCGGCGAGGGCGGCGGCACCGAGCAGTGCGGCGAGCAAGGCTGTACGCATCGAAAAAACTCCCCTGTTGATCGAGCGCTTAACGCGGCGGGTCGGTCGCGGTTGCCTCGGCGGGAAGTTCATTTTGCGCGGCCAGCAAATCGGCGATGCGGGCGTCGATGCGAAGCTCGAAATGGTTGCTCGCGCGGGTCCCGGTTGACGCGCTGGCGGAGCCGCCGTCGGGCTCGGCCCAGGCGCGCACCGTGGCCGTCCCCTTGCGCTCGATCTTCACCGAGCGGGCATCGAGCGTGGCGTGGAGCTGGATGTCGGGCGCCCCCGCCGCGGCCGCCTGGAGCGCGATGGCGACGATCCCAAGCATCAGTGCACGAACCGCGCGACGACGTCGCGGTAACTGCGCGACACCTTGACCTCGGCCCCCGAGTTCAAAACCAGGAAGCATTCGCCGTTGGTGTGCGGCTTGACCTGGCGGACGAGGTCGAGGTTGACGATGGTCGAGCGGTGGACGCGCTGGAAGCGGCGCGGGTCGAGCCGCTTCTCGAGATCCTTCATCGTCTCGCGCAGGATCAGCGTGTTGTCGCTGGTCTGGATGCACATGTAATCGCCGGCGGCGTCGATCTTCTCGATGGTGTCGACATCGACGCGAAAAATCTGCCCTTGGTCCTTGATGTTGATCATCCGCTCGAAGCGGTTGGCGGCATGGCCTTCGGACGCGGTCTCGCCGGCCAGCGTCTCGGCGGCCTCGGGGGCATGTTCCTCGAGCGCTTCCTTCAACCGCTCGGCCTCCTCCGCGCCGCGTTTTTCGTTCAAGCGCTGGCGGACGCGGTCGAGGGTCGCGGCGAGGCGGTCCTCGTCGACCGGCTTCATCAGATAATCGACCGCCTGCGCCTCGAACGCGCGCAAGGCATGGTCGCCGTAGGCGGTGACGAACACGAACAAGGGCGGCTCGACCTCGAGCAGGCCCTGGATCACCGAAAAACCGTCGAAGCCCGGCATCTGGATGTCGAGGAATACGAGGTCCGGCTTGTGGGTCTTGATCGCGCGGATCGCCTCGCGGCCGTTGGCGGCGGTGGCGACCACCTCGATATCGTCATGCGCCTCCAGCCGCAGCTGCAGGCCCTGGGTCGCGAGGGGCTCGTCATCGACCAAAATGGTCCGGATGCTCATTATTCCATGTCTCCGGTTTCGATGGGGATTTCGACGATAACGCTGAAACCGCCCTTATCGTTCTGCTTGGTGGTAAAACCGTGGGTCGCGCCATAGGCTTGCGCCAGGCGGTCGCGGATATTGGCCAGGCCGACTCCGGTCGACGGGCTGGCGGCAAACGCCGCATTCTCGCCGTCGCCATTGTCGGCAACTTCGATGCGCACCGCCTGGCCTTCGCGCCGCGCGGTGATCCAGATGTCGGCGCCGTCCTCGCGCGGGGTGACCGCATATTTGATCGCATTCTCGATCAAAGGCTGGAGCAGCAGCGACGGCAGCCGCGCGCCAATCGTCTCCGATTCGATCCGGAAATGCGGCCGCAGGCGGTCCTCGAAGCGCATCTTCTCGATCTCGAGATACAACTTGAGCGTCTCGACTTCCTGCGCCAGCGTGACCTTGGCGGTCGGCTCGTTGGCCAGCGTGTAGCGCAGGAACGATGACAGCCTGGCGAGCATCGCATTGGCGCGCTCGGTCTGCTTGAGCAGCACCAGGGTCGAGATCGAATTCAACGTGTTGAACAGGAAGTGCGGGTTGAGCTGGTAGCGCAGCATCGCCAGCTGGGCGCTCGACGCCTGGCTCTCGAGCCGCTCGCGCTGGTCGATCTGCTCCTCCAGCAGGAGGAAATAATTGATCCCGTAATAGAGCGCCGCCCATGCCGCGAGCAGCGAGAAGTTGAGCAGGATCGCGCCCATGTAGGCGACCCCCGACGGCCGCGAGTCGGGCTTGAGGAAGGTTGCGAAACTCCACGTCTCGATCACCGAGAAGGCCGACGAGGCGAGCCCGACCGCGGCCAGCGACAGCAGCAAGGTGAGCACCGGGCGCATTTCGATCAGGCGGCGGAACAGCGAGCCGAGCAGCAGCGTCAGCGAGTAGCCGGTGGCAGTCAGCAGCAGCGCGTGGACGATGAACATCGCGCCCATGCTGTTGGCGAAGCCGGACAGCGAGCGGAGGATGAAATAGCCGCTCCAGCCGGCCGACTGGAGGATCCAGAAGGCGCGGTTCTTGTCGTCGAAGAACGGCCGGTCGAGTCCGATCCCGCGCGCGATCGGCGCCGCCGGAGACTGGATCTTGGGGGTCGCGGCGGCGCCGCGCGGCGCCGGCCGCGCCTGCCGCTCGAGGGCCGCGCTGTCGGTCGCCATCAGGTCTGCCGTGCCGAAAATTGCATCGCCGACCGATATAGGCCGTCAACTTCGCCATTGCGAGCGGCGCCGCGGCGCGGCAAGCAGGGGGCGGGAGAACAGGATGAACCAGCCACCGCTCCGCGCCGCTTTCCGCTCGATGGAGGAAGGCACCCCCGAGGATTGGGCGGTGATCGCCGACCATTTTATCCCCTACGCGCAGGATCTTCCCAGCCGCGTGCTGACCCACTTGAAGCTGCTCGACGGCGATTTCGGCGGTTTTCCGATCGATCGCCTCCAGCACAGCCTGCAAACCGCCACCCGCGCCCACCGCGGGGGCGAGGACGAGGACTATGTCGTGATGGCGCTGCTCCACGACATCGGCGACACGCTCGGCAGCTACAATCACCCCGATATCGCCGCCGCCATCCTCAAGCCGTTCGTCGACGACCGCCTGGGCTGGATGTGCCAGCACCACGGCATCTTCCAGGGCTATTATTTCTTCCACTACATCGGGCTCGACCGCGACATGCGCGAGGCGTTCCGTGGCCACCAATATTTCGAGGATACCGCGCGTTTCTGCGAAATCTACGACCAGACCGCGTTCGACCCCGCCTACGACAGCGCCCCGCTGGAGTTCTTCGAGCCGATGGTTCGCCGCGTGCTCGCGGCACCCAAACGCTCGGTCTACGTTGGTATCGGCGAATCCGGCTGAACCGAGCCGCCTGAACCGAGGAAGTTTCGACCGATGACATCGTTGTTGCGCGCGGCCGCCGCCGCTGCTGCTGTGCTGATTGCCGCGTGCCAGGCCAACCCGTCCCCGCCGCCGAGCGAGGCGGGCGCGAGCAAGGCCGCGCCGGTGCTGGCGAGCGAAGACGCCAAGGACATCCACAGCTACGCGCGGCCGCTGGAGGCGCGCGTGACCCATGTCGCGCTCGACCTCGCGGTCGATTTCGCGGCCAAAAGCATCGGCGGCACCGCCACCCTCGATATCGAGCGCAAGCCCGACGCCAAGGAGATCGTGCTCGACAGCCGCGGCCTGCGCATCGCCGCCGTCGCCGACCAGGCAGGCAAGCCGCTGCAATGGAAAATGGGCGCGAACGACGCCAACCTCGGCGAGCCGGTGACCATCTCGCTCGGCCCGGACACCCGCAAGCTCGCCATCCGCTACCAGTCGGCGGCCGAGGGCGGGGCGCTGCAATGGCTGACGCCTCAGCAAACCGCGGGCAAGCGCCACCCCTATCTGTTCAGCCAGGGCCAGTCGATCGACAACCGCAGCTGGATCCCGACCCAGGATTCGCCCGGCGTGCGCCAGAGCTGGGAAGCCACCATCCGCGTCCCCGCGCCACTCACCGCGGTGATGAGCGCGGCGGCGGTCGGCGAGCCGGACACCGACGGCGCCAACCGCGTGTTCAAGTTCCGCATGGCCAACCCGGTCGCCTCCTACCTGATCGCGATCGCGGTGGGTGATTTGCAATTCCGCTCGCTCGGGGCGCGCTCGGGGGTGTGGACCGAACCGTCGATGCTCGATGCCGCCGCGCGCGAGCTCGCTGACACCGAGAAGATGATCGACGCCGCGGAGAAATTATACGGGCCCTACCGCTGGGGCCGCTACGACATGATCGTCCTGCCGCCGTCGTTCCCGTTCGGCGGCATGGAAAACCCGATGATGACGTTTTTGACCCCGACCTTCCTCGCCGGGGACAAGAGCCTGGTCAGCCTGATCGCGCACGAGCTGGCGCACAGCTGGTCGGGCAATCTCGCGACCAACGCGACCTGGGCCGATTTCTGGCTCAACGAGGGCATGACCACCTACGCCGAGCGGCGGATCGTCGAGGAACTGTACGGTCCCAAGGTCGCGGCGCAGCAGGTCGCGCTCGGCATCGACGCGCAAAACAAGGCGGTGACCGAGGCCGGCGGCCCGGCCGCGCCCGACAGCCGGCTCCATATCGACCTCGCCGGCCGCCATCCCGACGACGGCCTGACCGATATTGCCTATGAAAAAGGCGCCGCCTTCCTGCGCATGGTCGAGGCCGCGGTCGGGCGCGAGCGGTTCGATGCCTACATGCGCAGCTGGTTCGACCGCCACGCCTTCCAGCCGGTGACGTCAGCGCTGTTCTTGGCGGATTTGCGGAAGAATCTGGTCAAGGGCGACGAGGCGCTCGAAGCCAGGCTCAAGCTCGACGAATGGGTCTATCGGCCCGGCATTCCGGACAATGCGGTGGCGGCCGACCTCAAGGCATTCGCCGCGGTCGATGCCGCGGTGGCGGCGTTCAGCGGCGGGGGCGCGCCCGACGCGGCGCAATGGAACGCCTGGAACACCGACGAACGCCTCCGTTTACTCAACAAATTGCCGCGCAAGCTGCCCGCCGCGCGCATGGCGGAGCTCGACCGCGCGTTCAGCCTGTCGACCGCCGGGAACATGGAGGTCCGCTTCGCCTGGCTCGAGCTGGCGGTGGCCAGCCGGTTCGACCCCGCGGTGCCCGCGCTCGAGCAATTCCTGACCACGCAGGGGCGCCGGAAATTCGTCCGTCCGCTGCTCACGGCGCTGGCCGAAGACGCTGGCTGGGGCCGCCCGATCGCGGCGCGGGTCTACCCCACGGCGCGCCCGCTTTATCACCCGATGGTGACGCGCGAGCTCGACGAATTAAAACTTGGCGCAGCTCCCGGCTCTTAACTGCCTTTTCACCCTCTTCGTCTACCGCTGGCTTCGACCAGAGAAGCGAGACCGGATGTACGAGGCTCCCGACCGCTATAAGCGGATGACTGCTGCGCGCCTTCCGGACGGTGAGTCCCTCGGCGTGACGGCGCGCGACGCGGATGCCGAAGGCTCGCCGCTGCGTGACATCCAGCTGATTTCGCGGGCCCACCTCGCTCCGTTCTTCGCGGCGGCGAATGCGGTTGCCGCCGGCATCATTATCGCCGCCTTGTGGGGCGATGTTTCGCTTTCGCTGCTGGTGCCGTGGGCGGGGGCGATCGGGCTGGTCAATTTTGTCGCGATGAAGTTCGCCCGCAACCAGGCGATCACCCACGTCGGCCGCTCGGGACGCAAGATCAACGACGTCACGCTGATCGGCGAAGTGGTGGTGCGCGCGGCGCTGTGGATGTCGCTCCCGCTGTACCTGTTCGGCTCGCTCGATCCGGGGTCGCAGGTGATCACTGCGACGATCATGGCCGGGCTCGGCATTGCCGCGCTCGGGCTGGTGGTGGTGCCGGCCTGCGCCATCGCGTGGATGTCGATGTTCACCCTCGGGCTCAACATCGCCCTGCTGCTCGGTCGCAACACGGTGCCGTTCCAGCACATGCTGTCGATCCTGTTCACCTTCGGCGTTGCCATTTTCGGCGTCCTGATCGTCGCCCGCTGGGCTTTCCACCAGTTGCAGACCAACGCCGATTTCGGCGCCCAGAGCGAAAGCGCGAGCCTGCTGCTGCAGGAATATGAGCAGCGCGGCGTCGGCTGGCTGTGGCAGGTCGATAACGAGAACCGCGTGTCCTACATCTCGTCGCGCATGACCGCCTTGCTCGGCCGCCCGGCGAGCCAGTTGCTCGGCCATTCGCAGCCCTCGCTGCTCGGCGGCAATGCCGAGCTGGGGCGCATGCTGCTGGCGCGCGAATCGTTCAACTCGTTCGAAATGGAGCTCAAGACCGCGCGCGGGCCGCGCTGGATCTCGATCGCCGGCGACCCGATCGTCGACACCGCCGGGCGCTTCGAGGGCTTCCGCGGGGTCGGATCCGACATCACCGAAATGCGCCACACCCAGGAGCGCCTGACCCACCTCGCCAACATGGACGTGCTGTCGGGCCTGCCCAACCGCGGCCGCGTCCGGCAATTGCTCGGCGAATCGCTGCGCGCGGCGACCGTCAGCAATGTCCCCTGCGCGATCCTGTTCCTCGACCTCGACGGGTTCAAGCCGGTCAACGACACCTTTGGCCACCCCAAGGGCGACGCGGTCCTCCGCGCGGTCGCCAAGCGGCTGGTCGACGAGGTCGGCGCCGACGGCCATGTCGGGCGCATGGGCGGCGACGAGTTCGCCATCGTCGTCACCGACGCGCAGAGCCGGATGACCATCGAGCAATTGTCCGACCGCATCATCAAGGCGGTCGCCCAGCCGTACATCATCGACCAGACCGAGATTAGCATCGGGGT
Organism: Sphingomonas sp.; assembly: GCF_031426035.1. Classification (GTDB taxonomy): domain Bacteria; phylum Pseudomonadota; class Alphaproteobacteria; order Sphingomonadales; family Sphingomonadaceae; genus Sphingomicrobium. Next base: position 15,290 of record NZ_JANPKO010000096.1, read on the forward strand.
CTCGATCGGCTGCGCGTTCGGCCCGATCGACGGCGCCACGGTCGACGACCTCATCCTCAAGGCCGACCTTGCCCTGTACGAGGCCAAGGGCGCCGGCCGCGGCATCGCGCGCTACTTCTCGTCGGCGCTGCAGTCGGAGCAGGAAGACCGCGTGCGGCTCGAGACCGACCTCCGCCAGGCGATCGCGTCGAAGCAGTTCCACCTCAACTTCCAGCCTTTGGTCAGCGCCAAGACTCAGAAATTGATCGGGTTCGAGGCGCTGATCCGCTGGAACCATCCGCAGCGCGGCAACGTCCCGCCCAACGTGTTCATCCCGGTCGCCGAGGAATCGGGCCTGATGAGCGCGATCGGCGAGTGGGTCATCGACGAGGCGTGCCGCGCCTGCGCGTCGTGGCCCGAGCCGATCACCGTCGCGCTCAACATCAGCCCCAAGCAGATCATTTTGCCGGCGCTGCCCAACACCGTCAGCGAGGCGCTCGCCCGCTGCAAGCTGCCCGGCAACCGCATCGAGCTGGAAGTCACCGAAGGCGTGTTCCTCGGCGACAACGGGGCGACCGTCGATGTGCTGAAACGCCTGCGCGCTTTGGGCGTGCGCATCGCGCTCGACGATTTCGGCACCGGCTACTCCTCGATCGGTTATTTGAACAAGGCGGTGTTCCACAAATTGAAGATCGACGGCAGCTTCGTGCGCGAGGCCGGCACGCGCCCCGAGAACGTCGCGATCATCCAGTCGATCGTCCAGCTCGCCAACAGTTTCCGCATGTCGGTCACCGCCGAGGGCGTCGAGACGGTCGAGGATTTCGAGCGCATGCGCGATCTCGGCTGCGACATCATCCAGGGCTATCTGTTCGGCCGCCCCTTGTCCTACGAGCGCGCCAACGAAATGGTCATCGGCCTGAAAGCCAAGCGCCTCGCCGGCTAGTCAGAAACGCGCCGCGATGAACTCGCGCGCGCGGTCATATTCGTAAGGCGTGACGCGGCCATCGCGGTCGCCGTCGGCGATGATCTTGAACTGGCGCGCGGCGGGCTGCGCCTCGGCGATCGAGATGGTGCCGTCGCGATCGGCATCGAACTGCCCGAGCGCCCACGCGAGGAGGATGCCGTCGCGGGTGAACAGCTCGGCCGCGCGCGGATTGGCGGGTGCGTTGGCGGGCACGATTTGCGCCGATGCCGCGCTGGCAGCGGCGGCGCCGATCAGGACGGCAGTCAGGCACAAGCGGAGCATGGTCAGGCCCTTTCACCAGCCTCTCGTCCGCTCAACGCGCCATTTTGATCCGGGTTCAGTCGCGCTCCAGCGCGCTTCTCACCGCTTTGGCCAAGGCATCGGCGCGGAACGGCTTAGCCAATAACGGCGCATTGGGAGCAATCGCGCGGATCGCCTCGGTCTCGCTGTAGCCCGAGACGAACAGGATCGCCTGGTCGGGCCGCTCGGCGAGGATGCGGCTGGCGACCTCGGCGCCCGACAGCCCGGGCATGATGAAATCGAGCACCACCAGGTCGGGGCGCTCGGCGGCAATCGCGTCCAGGCCCGATTTGCCATCGGCCGCCTCGCGCACCTTGAGGCCCTGCTCGGCGAGGCTTTCGCAGATGAAGCTGCGGACGTCGGGGTCGTCGTCGATCACCAGCACCCGCGCCCGCCGCCGCGCCTGCGGCGCCGCCGCGACCTCTTCTTCGCCGGCATGCTCGGCGACCGGCTGGTCGGCGGCCCTGAACAACAGGCGCACGGTGGTGCCGTGGCCAGGCTCGCTGTCGATCGTAACGCTGCCGCCCGACTGGCGCGCCATGCCATAGACCATCGACAGGCCGAGCCCGGTGCCCTTGCCGACTTCCTTGGTGGTGAAGAACGGCTCGAACGCGCGGCTCGCCACGTCGGCGTTCATCCCTTCGCCGGTATCGGTGATCGCCAGCTCGACATAGTCGCCGTCAGCCAGCACCGCGTCGCCCGCCAGCTCGACCAGCCGGGTCGAAATGCTCAGCACGCCGCCGTCGGGCATCGCGTCGCGGGCATTGATGACGAGGTTGAGTACCGCCACCTCGAGCTGGGTCGGGTCGGCCATCACCGGGATCATCTGCCCGGCGAGCGCGAAGCGCTTCTCGATCCCCGGCCCGAGCACGTTGCGCAGCAGCGGCCGCATGTTCTCGATCAGCGGCCCGACGTGGACCGGCCGCACCTCGAGCCGCTGGACCCGGCTGAACGCCAGCAGCTGCCCGGTCAGGCGCGCTCCGCGCTCGGCTGCGGCGAGCGCGTTGGTGGCATAGCGCTTGAGCTTTTCCTCCTCGACGCGCTTGGCGATCAGGTCGAGCCCGCCGACCACCACCGTCAGCAGATTGTTGAAATCGTGCGCGATGCCGCCGGTCAATTGGCCCAAAGCCTCCATCTTCTGGCTCTGGCGCAATTGCTCCTGCGCGCCCTTCAGCTCGGTGATGTCGCGCGCCTCGAACAGGAGATAGATGATGTCGCCATTCTCGCCGCGCACGGGCTGCACCGAAATGTCGAGGAAAGCGGTGGGGACGCCTTCGCGCTCCATCTTCACTTCGCGGTTGAACAGCACGCCGGTGGCGGCCGCGGCGACCGCCTCCTGCATCAGGCCGATATGCTGGGGATAGGCCTGGAGCGTCGGCGCATCCCAGATCTTGCGGCCCAGCGCACTGTTCGGATTGGCGTCGCGCCACACCGCCTGCTTGCGGTTGAGCTGGACGATGGTGCCGTCCGGCTCGAGCAGCACCAGCACCTCGAGCACGGTATCGAAAATGGCGCGGAACTGCGCTTCCGAGGCGGCCAGTTCCGCGGTGCGCTTGTCGACCTGCGCGCGCAGCTCGAGCTCGGCTTCCTTGGCCACCGTGATGTCGCTGGCGACCCCGATGAACCCGGTGAACTCGCCGTCGGCGCCGAACCGCGGTGACGACACGCTGCGCAGCCAGCGATACTCGCCGTCGGCTCGCAGATAGCGCCCCTCGAGCGGGAACGGTTCTCGGCTGGCCTCGCCGGCGATGCTCTCGGCGACGATGCGGTCGACGTCGTCGGCGTGGATGCGGCCGCGCCAGTCGAACGCGCGCGCTTCCTCGCGGCTCATGCCGAGGAAATCGGCATAGGCGTCGTTGACGAAGTCGCGGGTGCGGTCGAGCCGGGTGACCCACATCAGCGCCGGCGCCGAATCGGCGATGCGGCGGAAGCGGCGCTCGCTTTCCTTCAAGGCGCGTTCGGCGGCGCGCTGCTCGGTGACGTCGCTGACCAGGATCACCACGCCCTGGACGGAGCCGTCGGCGGGGTTGATCCACGGCACGTAATCGGTCTGGACGGCCAGCGGCCCGCGCGTCGGATGCTCGAAGTCGGAGGCGAAATACTGGCGGTCGCCGGCCAGCGCCGCGGCGATCATCGGCTTGCGCACGTCGTACGCCGCCGTCCCGAGCACCTCCTCCAGCGTGCGGCCGAGGATCTCGGTGCGGGGCCGCTCGAACCACTCGGCGAGCGGCTTGTTGAGGAAGCGGTAGCGCTGCTCGCGGTCGACATAGGCGACCAGCACCGGCAGCAAGTCGGCCAGCGCCAGCATCCCCGGCTGGCTGAACATTTCATGCGGCAGCTCGAGCGGGCCGTCATCCCCCGCCGCGCGTCCACGCGTCGGGGATTTGCCCTTGGAATCAAGTGTGCGCGCCATCGCCGGCCATGATTGCCACAATCCGCGCCGAAGTCACGGCGGCAAATGGCGGCCCGGGCCGAACCGCGACTGTTGTGCCGGCAACACGCCCGCGCAGCGAAGTGACGTCCATTCGCCGATCGGTTCAACAACTGTTAGTTTATGGGCTATTATGCATGTACTGGCACCGGTTCGCCGCGTCCCGTGAGGGCGCGACCGGCAAGCAGGTATATTGAGGGGGCGAGAGCCTTGTCGCAGCTGTTGGGACGACTGGCGCTGGGGGCTGCGGGAGCAGCGCTGATGGCGGCTGCCCCCGCTGGCGCGGCCGACCTTGCCGTCCCGGCCACGGTGCCGGCTGAATCGCCGATGGCCGCGCCCGCTGCGGCACCCGCACCGGCGCCTGCCGTCGACCCGGTTCCGGCCGGAACCGCGATCGCAGTCGCGGCCTATTACAAGGCGCGCCAGGACCAGCCGATCTGGCTGCGCAATGCCAACAACATCGAGGCCGCGCGCTCGCTGGTGCCGATCCTGAAGCGCGGCGAGCTTGACGGTCTCGCCAACGCCCCGGCGCATGCCGCGGCGGTCGAGGCCGCTTTGGCCAGGCTGCCCGCCGCGACCCCCGCCGCCGCGCTCGAAATCGAAAAGACCATTTCCGCCGCGTGGGTGCTGTATTTCCAGGCCCTCAAGGCGCCGGTGCCCGGGATCGCCTTCGGCGACCCCAATTTGGCGCCGCGCCCGCTGACCCCCGAACGCGTGCTGCTCCAGGTCGACCACGCGGCCTCGGCCTTGTCCTATGTCCAGACGGCGGCGCGGGTGAACCCGATCTACGCCCAGCTGCGCGACGCCGCGTGGAGCCAATTGCAGGTTCCCGGCGGGGTCGTCGACGGGCGGCTGGTGGCCAACCTCGCCCGCGCCCGCATGCTGCCGCAAAGCGGCCGCTACGTGATCGTCGACAACGCCACGCAGCGCCTGTTCATGTATCAGGACGGCCAGCTGCAGGATTCGATGAAGGTCGTCGTCGGCAAGCGCGCGACGCCGACCCCGCTGGTCGTCAGCACGATCAGCTACGCCACCTTCAACCCCTATTGGAACATCCCCACCGACGTCGTCCGCCGCACCGTCGCGCCGGCCGTGGTCAAGAAGGGCGTGGCGCATTTGAAGGCGTCGAATTTCGAGGTGGCGTCGGACTGGACCGATCAAGCGACCACCGTCGCGCCCGACACCGTCGACTGGAAGGCGGTTGCCGCCGGCACCCAGGAGATCCGCATCCGCCAGCTGCCGGGCAAGAAGAACATGATGGGGGCGATGAAGTTCAACTTCCCCAACGCCGACGGCATCTATCTCCACGATTCGCCGCTGCGCGACCTGTTCACCAAGCCGCAGCGCAATTTCAGCTTGGGCTGCATCCGCCTCGAGGATGCCCCGCGGCTGGCACAGTGGCTGCTCGGCCGCGAGCCGGTGCCGCCGTCGGCCGACCCCGAGCAGCACGTCAAGCTGCCCAAGAGCGTTCCGGTCTACGTCACCTATCTCACGGCGCATGCCGAGAACGGCCAGGTGACCTTTGCGCAGGACGTCTACGGGCTCGACGCCGCGCAGTCGGCGAGCCGGCTGGCCGCGGCCAACTAGCGCGGCCGTCCTCGCCCTGCCGCGATGGGCAGGCGCCGAACTTGGTGGTAATCGTGCGGGCGCCGCCACCCGCGGCCGGAACCGCTGGCCATGACCGACGCACCACCGCCCAACGGCTCCGCCTTGTGCCTCGACTGCGCGCTGTGCTGCCACGGCGTGCTCCACGACCGCGCCGACCTCGAAGCTGAAGAAGTCGATCAGATGCGCGCGCTCGGCATCGAAATCGAACGAACCGGCGATGATGCCTCGTTCATCCTGCCGTGCCCCAAGGTGGCGGGGACGGTGTGCACCATCTACGACCAGCGCCCGTCGTGCTGCAGCGGATACCGCTGCGGCCTGCTCGACAATTACACCTCCGGGCGGATCACGCGGGACACCGCGCTGTCCTATGTCGCGGAGGCGAAACGGCTGCTCCAGCTGCTCGGCGAGACGCTTCCGCCGGGCCAGTCGCTGCGCGCGGCACGGGCGGAATGGCGCTCGGGCGAGATGTTGCGCCGGGCCCAGGCGGCGGACGGCGAGGGCCGGCGCACCGGGGGCCTCAACCAGCTCAACATGACCGTGCTGGGACGCTTGCTCGACCGCCATTTCCTCGCCCCGCGCGAGCCGCGGATGGTCGCCTCGCCGGCCGAGATGGCACCTACCGAACCCGGCGGCACCGGCGTCTAACCGTCATCGCCGCGGCGGTGGAAGCGGCCGTCCGGCTGGCGCAGGAACGCGGTCTGGTAGCCGGTGGTGCGGTAGATCTTGTCCCAATGCGCCATCTTGTCGGTGCCGAAGTTGAAGCACAGCAGGGCGACCGGGTCGGGCGAGGCGCCGGGCCGCGTGGAATGGCTGAAATGGTCGCCGAAGATGATCGCCTCGCCCGGCGTGTAATCGTAGTCCGCGACCGTGCCCTTGACCGTGCGGTAGACCAGCCCGAAGCCGGCGGCATTGGCGGTGATCGGCGTCAGCAAGGTGAACGCCTCGTTGTTGGTCTTCTCCCAGTCGACGTGAAAATGCGCCGCGCGGCATTCGCTGCGGACCACGACGAACCCCGCGTACAGCCGCACCTCGCGCTCGAGGTCGAGGAACGGGCGGACATGGGCGGCGACGCCGAGCCGGTCGAAGGCCGACTGGAAGTGCGCGAAACTCGCTTCATGGCGCGCCGAAATCCAGCGGATATCGCTGTCCCATTGCGGCCGCTCGACCTGGTAGTCGGCATCGTCGGGGGATCCCGCGGCGAGCGGCAGGAACTCGCGCACGATCGCCTCGTCGACGGCCACCGTCATCGCATTGGCGGCGGCCAGCTCGGGGTTGATAAAGTGCTTCACAATCCCGCCGCCGCTATGCTTACAGCCGCTCGATAATCGTCACGTTGGCGATGCCGCCGCCCTCGCACATCGTCTGCAGCCCGAACCGCCCGCCGCGGTGGCGCAGCGCGTGGACCAGGGTTGCCATCAATTTGGCCCCCGACGCGCCCAATGGATGGCCCAGCGCGATCGCGCCGCCGTGCACGTTGAGCCGCGCCGGGTCGGCGTCTAGCTCCTTAAGCCACGCCAGCGGCACCGGCGCGAACGCCTCGTTGACCTCGTACAGGTCGATCTCGCCGATCTCGCGCCCGGCGCGCTCGAGCGCGCGGCGGGTGGCGGGGATCGGCTCCTCGAGCATGATCACCGGGTCGCCCGCGGTGACCGTCAATTGGTCGATCCGCGCCAATGGGGTCAGCCCGTGGTCGCGCAGCGCGCGCTCGCTGGCGATCAGCACCCCCGATGCCCCGTCGCAAATCTGGCTGGCGTTGCCGGCGGTGATCGCGCCATTGGGTTTGAGCGTCTTGAGCGCGGCTAACCCCTCCGCCGAGGCATCGGCGCGAATTCCCTCATCGCGCGTGTGCGATCCCTGTTTGCCCTCGCCATCGACCCCCTTGAGCGGCACGATCTCGCGCTCGAACGCGCCGCTGTCGGCCGCCGCCGCCGCTTTGCGGTGGCTGTCGAGCGCGAAGGCATCGAGGTCGTCGCGCGAAAAGCCGTATTTGGCGGCGATCGCCTCGGCGCCGTGAAACTGGCTGAACTCGGTCACCCCATAGCGCTCGAGGATCGCCGTGCTCCACGGCCCGGTGCCGATCCCGGCCTGGAGCGGCAGGAACACCGGCGTCCCCATCGGCACCCGCGTCATGCTTTCGACCCCGGCGGCGACGACCAGGTCCTGGGTGCCGCTCATCACCGCCTGCGCGGCGAAGTGGATCGATTGCTGCGAGCTGCCGCACTGGCGGTCGATGGTCACCGCGGGCACGCTGTCGGGCAGCGACGATGCGAGCACCATATTGCGGCCGATGTGAAAACTCTGCTCGCCGATCTGGCTAACGCAGCCGACGATGACGTCCTCGATCGCCGCCGGGTCGACATCGCTGCCGGTAACCAGCGCGTCGAGCACCGCGGCGCCGAGGTCGGCCGGGTGCCACTCGCGCAAGGCGCCGTTGCGCTTGCCGCCGGCGGTGCGCAGCGCGGCGACGATATAGGCTTCAGCCAATCACGTTCCTTCCACGTCGAGGAATGCCTCGACCAGCCGGTTGAACTGGGCCGGCTGCTCGAGGTTGGCGATATGGCCCGCCGCGGCGATCACTTCCAGCCGCGCCCCGCGAATCGCCGCCGCCAACGCCTCCGACAGTGCCGGCGGTGTCGCTTTGTCCTCGGCCCCGACCAGCACCAAAGTCGGCACCGCGATGGCGCCAACGCGGTCGCGCTGGTCGGCCAGCCACACCGCCTCGACCCCGACCGCGAATGCCGCCGGGTCGATCCGCGCCATCGTCGCGCGCACCTCGTCATGCACCGCCGCCGGCGTTTCGGCGGCGAGCAGGAACGGCGTGCGCTGCTCGGCCAATACCGCCATCCCGGCGCCGCGGCTGGCGGCCAGGCTGCGCTCGTAGATCCCGCGCCCGTCGGGGTGGACCGCGAAGCTGTCGGCGAGGATCAGCGAGCGGCACCGCGCCGACGCGGCATGGTGCATCGCGATCGCCACCACCCCGCCGAGCGACAAGCCGCAGACATGCGCCCCGCCGATCCCGAGCGCGTCCATCGCGGCGAATATCGCGAGCGCATAATCGTCGCGGGTGGTGCCAGGCGGCGCGGGACTGCTGTCGCCGTACCCGGGATAATCGAACGCGACCGTCCGGCGCTCGGCGCCAAAATGCGCCAGCTGCGGCCACCACACCGATTTGTCCGATCCGACCCCGTGGAGGAAGACGAGCGGAGTCGATGGGCCGCCGCCGACCTCCTCGACGCCAAGCCGGGCTCCCCCACCGATATCGACCTGCCCCATCCCGGCATGATGGCGTTGGCGGGTGGCTTTGCAAGCGCTACGCTCGCGCCATGACGCGGATGACGGTCAATGGCGAGGCGGTCCATTACAAGCTCGACCCGGCGACCCCGTTGCTGTGGGCGCTGCGCGACGCGTCCAACCTGACCGGCGCCAAATACGGTTGCGACACGCGCGACTGCGGCGCGTGCACGGTGATCGTCGACGGCCGCGCGACGATGAGCTGCGGCGTCACCATCGCCGCGCTCGAGGGCGCCGACATCGTCACCATCGAAGGCCTCGCCGCCGACCGCGCGCACCCCGTGCAGCAGGCGTGGGCGGCCGAGCAGGTCAGCCAGTGCGGTTTTTGCGATCCCGGCTTCATTCTTGCGATCGCCGCCTTGCTCAAGGCCAGCCCGAGCCCGAGCCCCGAGCAGGTCGACGCCATTCCCAATCTGTGCCGCTGCGGCGCCTACCCGCGCATCCGCCGCGCCATCGCGCGCGCCGCCGCGTCGGCCACCCGCACAGCACCGCCGACGCCCCCGCCGATCGCCGCACCGCCTCCACCGGCAACCAAGCGTTAATTCTCGGCTCATCTGACGCGGCGCACGTTGCGGCTTCGAATCGATCCCATGTTGAGGGTTGCCGTCATGCGTATGTTCATTCTGGCCTTGCTTGCCACCACCGCGGCCCCTGCTTTGGCCGCCGAGGACGGCGACCGCCGGTCAGCCCGCAGCGAGGCCCGCGCCGAACGCGTCGAACGCGCCGAACGAGTCGAGCGCGCCGAACCGCGACCCGCGCCCAAGGTCCAGGTGTCACGCCCGAGCGGCGATTCCCCCCGCACCGTCGACGTCTCCGACCGGCGCCTGGTGGCCCGCCCCGACGGGGCGCCCGCCCCGCTCGGCCGGCGCGGCTTGTCCGGCGGCGAACACCGCGGGGTTGCGCCCGGCGCCTTCGGGGCGCGGCCGGAAGCACCCGATTCGGTGCGCGACTGGCGCCGCGCCGAGCGCAGCGGACGCGTCCGCCCCGGCACCATCGACGAGGCCACCGCTTTGCCGACCCGCCGCCGTGCCCCGGTCGCCGATAGCGACCGCGACGGCCATCGCCGCTGGCGCGACGGGCGCAACGACCGCTGGCGCGACGGCCGCAACGACGGCTGGCGCCACAGTTGGCGCGACGACCGTCGCTACGACTGGCGCGACCATCGCCGCCGCCATCGCTCGATTTTCCGTCTCGGCGCTTATTACGATCCGTTCGGCTGGGGCTACAATCGCTTCTCGATCGGCAGCCGGATGTACCCGCATTATTACCGCAGCAGCTATTGGCTCAACGACCCGTGGCAGTACCGCCTGCCCCAGGCCTACGGCCGCTACCGCTGGGTGCGCTATTACGACGATGCCTTGCTGGTCGATGTCTACACCGGCGAAGTGGTCGACGTGATCCACCAGTTCTTCTGGTAGCTCGCGCGCGTCGTTGGAGCCGCGTTCTAGTAGACGCGGGCCGGCACTTGGTCGAAGGGGCGTTGCGGTTTGTTCCGTGACGCCCCTTTCGCACATCCGAACCCCCGCTTGCCTGAGGAATCCGCCCGATGATGCTTCGTCCGCTGCTGCTGTCCGCCTCGCTCGCCGCGCTTGCCGGATGCGCCACCGTGCCGCCGCCCGAGCCGGTCCCGGTCGCGCCCGTCGCCGAAGCGCCCGCCACCCCCGCCGCGACCGCTGCGAGCGAGCACGAGCGGCTGTTCAACCTGTTCAAGCGCAGCGACGAGGAGTCGCTCAAGCGCAACCCGTTGAACGCGATCTTCCGCGGCGACCTGCGCTACGCCGACCGCTTCGGCGACAACATCAGCGACGCTTATTACGCGGGCGAGCGCGCCGCCGCCGAGGCCGACCTCGCCGAGCTGGCGACGGTCAATCGCGATGTTCTCAATGACACCGACAAACTCGCCTACGACGTGTTCGAATATTCCACCCGCGACACCCTGCGCGGCCTCCAGCCCGATCTCCTCGCGCTGACCGCGCCGCGCCCGATGAACCACTTTTTCGGCTTCCACACCTTCTACCCGACCTTCGCCAGCGGGCAGGGCGCGGCGCCGTTCAAGACCGTCGCCGACTATGACAACAACCTTAAACGCCACCGCGAGTTCGCGGTCTACCTCGACCGCGCGGTCGAGCGCTTCCGCGAGGGTGCGGCGAGCGGCGTGGTCGAGACCAAGATGACCGTGCGCAACATGATCGAGCAGCTCGACACCCAGGTGAAGCAGCCGGTCGCCGAGTCGACCTACTACGGCCCGATCAAGGCGTTCCCCGACACCGTCCCCGCGGCCGACCGCGCGCGCCTGACCGCCGAATATCGCGCGGTGATCGCCGACCAACTGTACCCCGCGCTGACTCGCCTGCGCGATTATCTCAAGGCCGATTATCTGCCCAAGGCGCGCGACGGCTTCGGCATCATGTACATGACCGGCGGCGACAAATTGTACCGCTATTTGGTGCAGTCGACGACGACCTTGCCGTTGACCCCGGAGGAGATCCACCAGACCGGCCTCGACGAGGTCGCGCGGATCACCGCCGAGATGGAAAAGGTCAAAACCGCGGTCGGCTTCAAGGGCACGCTCGGGCAGTTCTTCAACCACCTCCGCACCGACCCCAAATACAAGACCAAAACCCGCGAGGCGCTGACCCAGCGCTATTACGACATCGGCAAGATCGTCGACGCCAAGTTGCCGGCGTATTTCTCGACCATGCCCAGGGCCAAGCTCGAAATCCGCCCCTATCCCGAGTTCCGCGAAAAGTTCGAGGCCGGCGGCAGCTACGAGCAGGGCAGCCCCGACGGCAGCCGGCCCGGCGTGTTCTACTTCAACGCCTATGATTTGCCTTCGCGCACCTCGCCCGGGATCACCACGCTCTACCTCCACGAAGGCTCGCCCGGGCACCATTTCCAGATCAGCCTGGCGCAGGAGAATGAGGCGCTGCCGCCGTTCATGCGCTACGGCGGCAACACCGCATATGTCGAAGGCTGGGCGCTCTACGCCGAGACCCTGGGCTATGAGATGGGGGTGTTCGAGGACCCGATCCAGCGCTTCGGCACCTTGAGCGACGAGATGCTGCGCGCGATGCGGCTGGTGGTCGACACCGGCATCCACTCCAAGGGTTGGACGCGTGAGCAAGCGATCGAATACATGCTGAGCCATTCCGACATGGGCAAGACCGACGCCACCGCCGAGGTCGAGCGCTACATCGCGATCCCCAGCCAGGCGCTCGCCTACAAGACCGGCGCGCTGACCATCCAGCGCCTGCGCAAAAAGGCCGAGGCCGAGCTCGGCGAAAAATTCGACATCCGCGATTTCCACGCCCAGGTGCTGATGACGGGCGCGTTGCCGCTGGCGATCCTGGAGAAAAAGATCGACACCTGGATCGCGGCGAAGAAGTGACTCGCGCATCGCACTAGGTCGGGGAACAACCAGAGGAGGGGCAAATGACGAAAACGCGATTGCTGCTTTCGGTTGCAGCGCTGCTGCTGGCCGCGTGCCAGGCAGTTGAGAAACCTGCCAACGACGTCGCCCAGGCGAATAGCAGCGCCGCCGTCGATCCTGGCGCGGACGAGCAGGCAATCCGCGGGAATGTCGATCGCTGGATGGAGCTCGTCAAAGCCAAGGATGCCGCAGGCATTGCGCAGCTCTACGCCGAGGACGGCGCGGTGATGCCGCCCAACGCGCCGATCGGCAAAGGACGCGCGGCGATCCAGCAGACCTGGGACGCGATGATGCGGACGCCGGGATTCGATCTTACCATCGCTCCGGAGCAGATCGTAGTGTCCGCGGCGGGCGATATGGCGCTCGATCGTGGGACGTATCGACTCACGGTTGCGCCCGACGGCACGGCGCAGACCGACACCGGCAAATATGTGGTCGTTTGGCGGAAGGTCGGCAGCGATTGGAAAGCCGCGGCGGACATCTTCAATAGTGATTTGCCACCGAGCGGCGGTTAGCGCGGCAGGCAGGCGGATCCGGGCGCAAGGCCGCGATGACGGCTAATAAGTGGCGAGCGCCTCCGCGATCAATCGGCGGCTGTTGTCGACGCCGTAAAGCGCGATGAAGCTGCCCATGCGGGGGCCTTGCGAGCTGCCGAGAAGGGTTTCGTAGAGCGCCTGGAACCACGCCCGCAGCGGCTCGAATGCGTGGCGCTTGCCGACTTCGAACACGAGGTTCTGGATGGCGTCGGCGTCCGCCTCGGCGGGCAATTTCGCAAGCTCCTGGTCGAGGTCGCGCAGCGCCGCTGCCTCGGCCTCGCTCGGCGCGCGGCGCTCGAGCGTCGGGGTGACGAAATCGCGCGCGTAATTGACCGCCAGCCCGATCAGCGCGTCGAGCTCGGGGTCGGTCTCGGGCGAGGTCCCCGGCGCATAACGCTGGACGAACTTCCACGCGGTGTCGGTGTCGCCGCAACCGGGCAGCGAAGCGAGGTTGAGCAACAGGCCATAGGTCAGCGGCAGCGCGCTGTCCGGCACCTTGCCAGCATGAATATGATGCACCGGATTGCCGAGCTTCTGCTCGATCGGTTGCGCGGCGTAATTGCCGCGGAACTGGAGATACTCGTCCACAGCGCGCGGAATTACCCCAAGGTGCAAACTCTTCGCCTTCCTCGGCTCGCGGTAGATAAAGAAGGAAAGACTCTCCTCGCTGCCGTAGCGCAGCCATTGCTCGAGGCTCAGCCCGTTGCCCTTCGATTTGCTGATCTTCTCGCCACGCTCGTCGAGGAACATCTCGTAGTTGAACCCCTCGGGCGGCCGCCCGCCGAACACCCGCGCGATCTTGCTCGATTGGGTGACCGAATCGATGAGGTCCTTGCCGGCCATTTCGTAGTCGACCCCGAGCGCGACCCAGCGCGCCGCCCAGTCGACCTTCCACTGCAATTTGGCACGGCCGCCGAGCGCCGACTGGGTGACGCGCGCGCCGTCATCGTCGATAAACGAAATGGTCCCCGCCGCGGCGTCCTCGACCTGGACCGGCACCTGCAGCACGCGGCCGCTGCTCGGCGAGATCGGCAACAATGGAGAATAGGTCAGCCGCCGCTCCTCGCGCAGGGTCGGCAGCATCACCCCGAGCACGCCGTCCCAATTGGCGAGCACCGAACGGATCACATCGTCGAACCGCCCGCCGGTGTAGCATTCGGTCGCCGACAGGAATTCGTAATCGAACCCGAAGCGGTCGAGGAAATGGCGCAGCATCGCATTGTTGTGCGCGGCGAAGCTGTCGTGGGTGCCGAACGGGTCGGGGATTTTGGTCAGCGGCTGTCCGAGGTGCGCGCTCAACATCTCGCCATTGGGGAGGTTGTCGGGCACTTTCCGAAGCCCGTCCATGTCGTCCGAGAATGCGATCAGCCGGGTTGCCGCGCCGCCCGTCAGTTCCTCGTAAGCGCGGCGGACGAAGGTCGTGCGCAGTACTTCGTTGAAGGTGCCGATATGCGGCAGCCCCGACGGCCCGTAGCCAGTCTCGAACAGCATCGGCGCGCCGTCCGGCTTCCCCTCGGGCCAGCGCTTGAGCAGCTTGCGCGCTTCCTCATACGGCCACGCCTTCGATTGCAGCGCCACGTTGCGAAGATTGGCATCATCCATGTGCCGCGCATGTCGTTTCGCAAGTTCGAACGCAAGCGTTCCCCGGCGCAGGCCGGGGTCCAGGCCGGGCAAGGCCCGGATTGCTCGGTCACCCAAGCTCCTGCAGGAGCTTCCTGGACCCCGGCCTTCGCCGGCGAACTGTTGCCATTTCGTTCCCTTGGTCGCATTTCACCGTCATGACTGCCGTGCCGCTTCCCGCCTTGCACGCAACCCACGCCGGCATCTGGCTCTCCGCGGGCGACGGCGCCGCGCGCGAGGCGCAGCGCGGCGAAGCGATCGCGCGCGCCGCCGAAACCCCGCACATCCTGCTCAACGCGCCGCTGGTCGGCCAGCGCCTCGGCTATCCCGATTTGTCCGGGCTCGACCTGCTCGAACTGTTCGCCTTCATCCACCCCGCGCGGTTCGCGGTCCCGACCGTCGCAGGATTGAGCCGCGCGCTGGGCCTGACGCCGCCCGCGGCCGAGTCGGACGCCGCGACGCATTTGCGCGCGATCGCCGAGCGCCTGCTCGACGGCCTGACCGACCCCGATTGGCCCGAGCGCGAAGGCGCGTGGACCGCCAACGCCACGCTGCACCGCATCGGCTGGGGCTGGGCGCCACTGGTCGCGGCGCGGCTGGCGCGTCCCGAGGCCGGCGAGCGCATGCTGTTTTCGCGCCTCCCGCTGTGGGAGGAGGCCGCCGAGCGCCCGCCGCCGCGCACGATATCGGTCACCGCCGCCGACGCCGAGACGCGCCTCGCGGTGCTGACCGGCGCCGGCTCCGAACCGCGCGAGGGCCAGCGGGCGATGGCCGCCGCCGCCGCCGGCCTGTTCGCCCCGCGCCGCGCCGAGGGCACGCCCAATTTGCTGCTCGCCGAGGCCGGGACGGGGATCGGCAAGACCCTCGCCTACCTCGCCCCCGCATCGCTGTGGGCGGCCGAGGCCGGCGGCACAGTGTGGATCTCGACTTTTACCAAGGCGCTCCAGCGCCAGCTCGACGCCGAGGGCGCGCGATTGTTCGCCGACAAGGACGAGCGCACGCGGAAAATCGCGATCCGCAAGGGCCGCGAAAATTATCTCTGCTTGCTCAACCTCGAGGACGCGATGCAGGGCGCGTTCGCCGGCCGCGCCGCGATCCTCGCCCACCTCGTCGGGCGCTGGGCGGCCTATACCAGGGACGGCGACATGGTCGGCGGCGATCTCCCCGGCTGGCTGCCGAGCCTGTTCCGCCGCGCCGGCGCCGCTGCCTTGACCGACCGCCGCGGCGAATGCGTCTACGCCGGCTGCCCGCATTACCGCCGCTGCTTCATCGAGCGCTCCGAGCGTGCCGGGCGCGCCGCCGACCTGGTCATCGCCAATCACGCTTTGGTCATGATCAACGCCGCGCGCGGCCGCGAAGGCGGCACCCCGTACATCGTGTTCGACGAGGGCCACCATCTGTTCGACGCCGCCGATTCGACTTTTGCGGTCGCGTTCGGCGGGCAGGAGGCGATCGAGATGCGGCGCTGGATCGTCGGCCCCGAAAGCCGCGCGCGCGGCCGGCGGCGGGGACTCGCCGCGCGGCTGATGGATGTCGCGTCGTACGACGACGAAGGCGCGCTCGCGCTCGACGCGGCGGTCGAGGCGGCGCGGTCGTTCCCGTCCGACGGCTGGCTCCAGCGCCTCGCCGAGGGCGATCCGTTCGGTCCGGTCGAGGCGCTGCTCGCCGAGGTCCGCGGCACGGTTTACGCGCGGGCCAAGGCGCAGGATGCCGGCTACGGGCTCGAGACCGAGCTCGCCGAGCCCGACGGCGCTTTGGTGGCCAAGGCGGCGGGCGCGCTCGAGGCGCTCGAGGCCTTGCAGAAACCGCTCGCGGCGCTGGCGCGGCGGCTGGAGGCGGTGCTCGAGGCGGCGCCCGACTGGCTCGACGCGCAGGCGCGGGCGCGGGTCGAAGGCGCCATCCACGGCCTGACTTGGCGGCGCGAGACGCTCGCCGCGTGGATCGCTTTGCTCGGCCGCATCGGCGGCACCGCCGACCCCGAGTTCGTCGACTGGCTGGCGATCGAGCGCGCCGAGGGCCGCGAATATGATGTCGCGATCCACCGCCGCTGGCTCGACCCGACTCGCCCGCTGGCGGCGGCGGTGCTCGCCCCCGCGCACGGCGTATTGTTCACCTCGGCGACCCTGCGCGGCGGCGGCGGCGACTGGCCGGTCGCCGAACGCCGTACCGGCACCGTCCATCTGCCCGCCCCGGCGCGGCTGTTCGAGGCCGACAGCCCGTTCGATTACGCGCGCTGCGCCGAGGTGCTGGTGGTGACCGACTTGAAACCCGGCGACCTCGCCGCGCTGGCCGGCGCGTACGGCCGGCTGATCGAGGCGGCGGGCGGCGGCACGCTCGGGCTGTTCACCGCGATCCAGCGCTTGAAGGCGGTGCACGCGCGCATCGCCGACCGCCTCGCCCGCGCCGGTCTCCCGCTGATCGCCCAGCACGTCGACCCGATGGACGCCGGCACCCTGGTCGACATTTTCCGCGATGATCCGCGCACCTCGCTGCTCGGCACCGATGCCTTGCGCGACGGGGTCGACGTCCCCGGCGAATCGCTGCGGCTGGTGGTGATGGAGCGCGTGCCGTGGCCGCGCCCGACGGTGCTCCACGCGGCGCGGCGGATGGCCAATGGCGGCTCGGCCTATGACGACCGCGTGGTCCAGGCGCGGCTGGCGCAGGCGTTCGGCCGGCTGATCCGCCGCAACGGCGACCGCGGCCAGTTTGTCATATTGTCGGCGGCGATGCCGTCGCGCCTGCTCGCCGCTTTTCCCCCGCAAGTTCCGGTCCACCGCGTTCCCCTCGATCTCGCGATTGCGCGGGTCGCGGCGGCCTCGGCGCGGGCGCCGGCTGCGCTCCCGGCGACCACCGCGCCGGCATGAAGCGCCTGCTCATCCTGCGCCACGCCAAGTCCCCCGCCGCGCCCGAGCTGCGCGATTTCGACCGCCCGCTCAACGATGTCGGCCGCGCCGCCGCCGAGGCGCTCGGGCGCGAGCTGCTCCGCCTCGGAGTCGAGTTCGACTCGGTCATCGCCAGCCCCGCACGACGCGTCACCGACACCCTCGACCATCTCGCCATCGGCCTGGCCCGCACGCTGGCGCCGCGCTTCGACCGGAGCATCTACAACGCCGACACCGGCACCCTGCTCGACCTCGTCCGCGCGGCCGACGATGCGGCCAGCGCGCTGCTGCTGGTCGGGCACAACCCCGGTCTCGCGATCCTCGCGCGAATGCTTGCCGCCGACGACGGCACCCCGGACAGTCAGTCGCTGTCGGCCAAATTCTCGCCCGGAACGCTCGCCGAAATCAGCTTCGCGGCGGACCAATGGCAGGCCGTCGGCGAGGGCGGGGGGCGGCTGGTGCGGGTGATCCGTCCCAGCGACCTGGCGCGCTGAATCAGTCGCGCAGCGCGGCGATCAACCCGTCGCGGACGCGGGTCAGGCGCGCGATATCCAGTTGCGCGCCGGCGGAGCCTTGGGTCGGCGCGGGCGCGGGAGCGGCAACCGGCGCCGCGGCGATCGGCGCATCCTCGCCGCCATCGCGCTGGCGGAGCAGTTTCTGCACCCCTTTGACGGTGTAGCCGTCGGCGGTCAGCAGGCGGTGGATGCGCCGCGCCAAATCGACGTCGGCGGGGCGGTAGTAGCGGCGGTTGCCGGCGCGCTGGAGCGGCCGCAATTGCGGAAACTTGGTTTCCCAGTAGCGCAGGATGTGCTGGGCGACGCCGAGTTCGGCCGACAGTTCGCCGATCGTCCTGAACGCGCCTGGTGCTTTGTCGCCGGCGGCCGCCGCCATGCTATTTGGCGATTCGATCGCGCAGGATGTGGCTGGCGCGGAAGGTCATCACGCGGCGCGGGGCAATCGGCACTTCGACCCCGGTCTTGGGGTTGCGGCCGACGCGCTGGCCCTTGTCGCGCAGGATGAAGCTGCCGAACCCCGAAATCTTGACGTTGGCGCCGTCCGACAGCGCCGCGCACATGTGATACAGCACGCGCTCGACGAAGCTCGCCGACTCGGCGCGCGACAATCCCAAATTGCGGTGGACGATGTCGGCCAGGTCGGCGCGCGTCAGCGTCCCGGTGAGCCCGCCTTCATTGATCCGAGCGATCCCGAGATCGGCCATATCTTCCTCCCGCTCCTTCGCGCCCGAACCCCCTGCCGGGCATTGCATCTGCGTAACGGAAACTGCCCGTGTCGGCAATTCGACATTTCGCTCGATTCTTAAGCTATATCAATACTTGAGCGCCGCCGCGCCCCATGTAAACCCCCCACCCATCGCTTCCAGCACGATCAGGTCGCCGCGCTTGATGCGGCCGTCCCGGACCGCGGTGTCGAGCGCCAGCGGGACCGATGCCGCCGAGGTGTTGGCGTGGCGGTCGACGGTGACCACGACTTTTTCCGGCGGCAGCCCGAGTTTGCGCGCGGTGGCGTCGAGAATCCGCACATTGGCCTGGTGCGGCACCACCCAGTCGACATCGGCCGAGGTCAGGCCGGCGATGCCCAGCACTTCGTTGAGCACATCGGCGAGGTTGACCACCGCGTGGCGGAATACCTCGCGCCCCTTCATCCGCAATTTGCCGACCGTCCCCGTGGTCGATGGCCCGCCGTCGACGAACAGCAAGTCGTTGTGGCGCCCGTCGGCGTGGAGCTTGGTGGCGAGGATTCCGCGTGTCCCTTCCTCCGCGCGCAGCACCAGCGCCCCGGCGCCGTCGCCGAACAATACGCAGGTGGTGCGGTCCTCCCAGTCGAGCAGGCGGCTGAAGGTCTCGGCGCCGATCACCAGCGCGGTCTTGGCGCTGCCCGAGCGCAGCATCGAATCGGCGACGGTCAGCGCATAGAGAAAGCCGGTGCACACCGCGTGGACGTCGAACGCGATGCAGTCGGGGATGCCGAGCATCGCCTGGACCTTGGTCGCCGAGCTCGGAAAAGTCTGGTCGGGGGTCGCGGTCGCAAGCACGATCAGGTCGACCTCGGCCGCCGCGATCCCGGCATGCTCGAGCGCTTTGACGCACGCGTCATGCGCCAGCGAGGCGGTGGTCTCGCCGTCGCCGGCGATGTAGCGGCTGCGGATCCCGGTGCGCTCGACGATCCACTGGTCGGTGGTGTCGACGCGCTCGATCAGCTCGGCATTGTCGACCCGCCGCGCGGGCAGCGCCGAGCCGACCCCGGCCACCACCGAGCGGCGGGCGGTTGCGATCTCGCTCATTGCGCAGCCTCGGCGGCGAACGCGTGGGCGCGGAAATTGTCGAGGTCCTCGCCGATCTTGCGCGTGGTCTGGTTGCGCACCATCCGCGCCGCCACTCCGACCGCATTGGCGACCCCCTTGGCGTTGGCCCCGCCGTGGCTCTTCACCACCAGCCCGTTCAATCCCAGGAAAACCGCGCCGTTATGGTTGTTGGGGTCGAGGTGGACTTTCAATAAATTGAGCGCGGGCCGCGACAAAGCGAACCCGGCCTTCGAGCGCAACGAGCTCTTGAACGCATTGCGCAACAGGTCGGTGACGAACCGCGCGGTGCCCTCGGCGGTCTTGAGCGCGATATTGCCCGAGAAACCGTCGGTGACGACGACGTCGATATTGCCGCGCGACAATTGGTCGCCCTCGGTAAAACCGTCGAAGCGCAGCGGCAAATAATCGGCATCGCGGAGCAGCGCGGCGGCTTCCTTCAGCTCGTCGGTGCCCTTCAATTCCTCGGTGCCGATGTTGAGCAATTTGACCCGCGGCCGCGACAGCTCGAGCACGGTTCGCGCATAGGCCGCGCCCATCACCGCGAACTGGACGAGGTTCTGCGCGTCGCACTCGGTGTTGGCGCCCAAATCGAGCATCACGCAGTCATGCGTGCCGAGCGTGGGCAGCAGCGCCGCCAGCGCCGGGCGGTCGATCCCCGGCATGGTGCGCAGCGCAAGCTTGGCCATCGCCATCATCGCGCCGGTGTTGCCGCCCGACAATGCGGCGTCGGCCTGGCCGTCCTTGACCGCGTTGATCGCCATGCCCATCGAGGTGGTGCGGGCGCGGCGGATCGCCTGGCTCGGCTTCTCCTCGGGGGTGATGAAGTCGGTGGTGTGGATCAGGGTCAGCGCCTGCTCCAACCCGCGATAGCGCGCCAGCTCGGGGCGGATCCGCGTCTCGTCGCCGAACAGCAGGAAGTGGAGGTCGGGCTCCTTGCGCCGCGCGCGGGCGAGCCCGCCAAGCATCGCGGCGGGACCGCTGTCGCCCCCCATGGCGTCGATGGCGATGCGCGGGCCTGCGGTCATCGCGTGGCGCCTTGCTCCGCTAGACCGGTCAGGCCTCGCTCGAGACGATCTCGCGGCCGTTGTAGTGGCCGCACGGCACGCACAGATTGTGCGGCAGCTTCAGTTCGCCGCAATTCGGGCATTCCTGGAAGTTGACCGGCGACAGCGCATGGTGGCTGCGGCGCATGTTGCGCTTCGAGGGCGAGGTTTTTCTTTTCGGAACGGCCATTTCGGCACCTGCTAAATCTTGGACGACAAAAAAATTGGCGACGATCTGCGCCTAGCTCGAACGGGACAGTCCCGTGGCGGCGGTCGATCGTCGCGAACGCGGCTCCTATAGCGCATGGGCGACACAGCGCAAGGCTCCGCCGTTCGACCAACACTGCCGGGCAGTTCGTTACGGACGGGAATCGACTCCGTTCGCGCACCCTGTCAGGACAGGCGCTCGATTCGGCAGGGGGAGCCAATCATGAAAAAGCCAATGGTGTATCTGGCCGCGGCCGCGGTCGTGGCGGCGCCGCTGATGGCCACGGACCCGGCCCATGCGGCGGCGCGCAAGGACGGGGGTGCAAGCGATATCCAGTCGTTCTGCCGCGAGCTGGTCGCCAGCGGCGATGTCCCCGGGCTGTCGATGGGCGAATGCGTCAGCCTCAACATCAGCTCGGATTCGGAAAAGGGCGGGTTCGTCGCCCATCGCTGCGACAATTGGCGGGATGCCGCCGAGCTCGAGCTGGCCGGCTTCAGCTCCTACGCTGATTGCATCCGCAGGTTCACGCCATAAGGCGGGCGACCTGCCCTTAGCTCACGCCGCCGCCAGCACACGGTCGCCGACCAGGGGATTGGTCGCGCGCTCGTGGCCGAAGGTCGACATCGGGCCGTGGCCCGGGACGAACGCGGTGTCGCCGCCCATCGGCCACAGCCGCTCGGTGATCGAGGCGATCAGCTGGGCGTGGTTGCCCATCGGGAAATCCCAGCGCCCGATCGAGCCCTTGAACAGCACATCCCCGACCAGCGCCAGCTTCGACGGCGCGTGGTGGAACACGACATGCCCCGGCGTGTGCCCCGGGCAGTGGCGGACATCGAAGGTCAGCTCCCCGACCGTCACCCTGTCCTGATCGACCAGCCAGCGGTCGGGCGCGAACGGCTGGCCGAACACGTTCCAGCGCCGCCCGTCCTCCTCCAGCCGGCTGATCCAGAACAGGTCGGCCTCGTGCGGGCCCTCGATCGGCACGCCCAGCTCGGCGGCGAGCACCCCGGCCGATCCGCAATGGTCGATATGACCGTGGGTCAGCAGGATCTTCTCGATCGTCACCCCATTGTGCGCCGCCGCCGCCTTCAATTGGGCGAGGTCGCCGCCGGGATCGACGAACGCCCCGCGCATCGTCGCGGTGCACCACAGCAAGGTGCAATTCTGCTGCAGCGGCGTGACCGGAATGATCGCCGCCTTGAGCGGAGGAGGGGCGGGCGCATTCATCGCTTGAGCAGATTGCTCTGCCAGAACATCATCGTCGACCAGAACAGATAGTCGACATTTTCCTTCTTGGCGAAGCCGTGGCCCTCGTTTTCGCCGACCAAATACCACACCGGATTGCCGCCGCTGCGCACCGCCTTGACGATCTGGTCGGCCTCCGACTTGGGCACCCGCGGGTCGTTGGCGCCCTGCACCACGAACAGCGGCGCGCGGATCTCGCCGACCCGCCTGAGCGGTGCGATCTCGAGCAATTTGGCGCGCTGCGCGGGGTCGCGCTCGTCGCCATATTCGACCCGGCGCAAGTCGCGGCGATAGCTTTGGGTGTTCTCGAGGAAGCTGACGAAATTGGAGATCGCGACGTTGCACAAGGCGCCCTTGAAGCGCGCCGGATAGGCGATCGCCGAAGCGTAGCACATGTAGCCGCCGTAGCTGCCGCCGGTGACCGCCATGCGACCGCCGTCGAGCCGCGGGTCGGCGCTCAGCCGGTCGAGGAAGGCGCCGATGTCCTTGACCGAATCCTCGCGCTTGAACGGCCCGTTGTCGAGGCTGACGAAGCGCTTGCCGTAGCCCGACGAGCCGCGCACGTTGGGGAAGAAGATCGCGATCCCGAGCTCGTTGAGGAGATAGTTGTTGCGCCCGAGGAAGCTCGGCCGGAACTGCGCTTCGGGGCCGCCGTGGATGTTGACGATCAGCGGCCGCTTGCCGGGAAAGCGCTTGGGGTCGGGGCGGTAGAGGAAGCCCGAAACCGCCTCGCCATCGAAGCTTTTGACTTCAATCAGCTCGGGCGCGGCGTTGACCGTGGGGTCGAGCCCGCCGGTCTCGCTTTCGGTCCAGCGCGTCACCGCCAGGCTCGCCGGGTCGACCGCGAAGGCATCGGCCGGGCTGTGCGCCGACGACAGGGTCAGGCCGAGCGTGCCCCACGGCGCGAACTCGAGCCCGCTCACCACCCCGACCGGCAGCGCGGTGACCGCGCGGCTGGTGCCCGACGCTACGTCGAGCAAATGCAGCCGGCTGCTCCCGGCCTCGTTGACGGTGAAAGCGACGGTCCGCCCGTCCTCGCTCAGCGCGAACTCCTCGACGTCCCAGCGCCCGCCCGGCGTGACCGGGGTAAAGCGCCCGGTCGCGGGATCGAGCGTGCCCAGCCGCTGGACGTCGGAGCCCTCGTCCGAGGTCACCCACAGCCGCCCGTCGGGCCCGAACTCGGCATCGCCGTAGCTGATTGCCTGCGCGTGGTCGCCGATCGCCGTCAGCTTACCCGTCGCAATTTCGAGCAAATACGGATCGGCGTCGGTGATCGAGATGTAGTTGAGCACCACCGCCTGCGTCCCGCCCGGCGCGAAGTCGGCGAAATTCCACCCGCCGCCCTTCACTTGCGCCACCAGCCGGTCGCTCTTGGGGTTGCGCGGGTCGACCACATAGAGGTCGCTGTCGCTGCCGTTGCGGCGGGTCGAGCTGTAGCCGGCGATCTTGCCGTCCTTGCTCCAGCTGCCGAACTCGTTGCGGCTCTTGCCGTCGGTGACCTGGGTCAGGCGGCCCGCCTTCAAGGTGAACAACTGAAAAAATTCATCGCCGCCCTTGTCGCGGGTGACCACCAGAGTGTCCCCGGTCGGCGACCAGCTGCCGCCGACCGGCTCGGCCTCGAAGCTGATCTGGCGGCGCATGCCGAGCGGCGCGGCGACCTTGTGCAATTGCGCGGTGTTGGCGAACCGCGTGGCGATCAGCATCGAGCGGTCGGCCGCGTTCCACCCCGCGAAGCCGGCGCTGCGGAACTCCATGTAGGGGCGGCTGGTCACCGCCAGCTCGTCGGGCACCGGCGGCACCCCGTCGGCGGTCAGCGCGGCCGGCTTGGGCACCTCGGCGGCGGCGGGGACGGAAATCGAAAGGGCCGCGACGGCGACCAGCAACAGCGGTTTACGCAAGGCGATACTCCAGGTGGGCAGGCTTAAGGGGTGGGGGTGAGCGGCGACAGCGCCGGCGGGACATGGGTCATCCGCACCGCCATGTCCTCCGCCCGGCGTAGCGCGCGCAGCACATTGCCCCCGGCGAGCTTGGCCAAATTGGCGTCGCTCCACCCGCGGCGGATCAATTCGGCGAACAGAACGGGGTAGGTGGCAACGCTGTCGAGCCCCTCGGCGGTGAACGGGATGCCGTCGAGATCGGCGCCGATCCCGACATGGTCGTGCCCGGCGACCTTGACGATGTGCTCGATATGGTCCGCGACCAGGCCGACCCCGACGGTTGGCCGCGGGTGAGCTGCATCCCACGCCTTGAGCGCGGCCTCGGCGGTCGCCGCGCTGAACGGGGTCAGCGCCTTCAGTCGAGCCTCCTCGGCGGTCCGCTGCAGTGCAAATTGTCGCACCTCGGGCGACAGGAACACCGGGAAGAAATTGACCATCACCACCCCGCCATTGGCCGGCAGCAATTGCAGAACATCGTCGGGCACGTTGCGCGGGTGCGGGTTGAGCGCAAAAGCGTTGGAGTGGGAGAAGATCACCGGCGCCTGGCTCATCGGGATGGCGTCCTTCATCGCCGCCGGCGAGACGTGGCTCAAGTCGACCAGCATCCCGAGCCGGTTCATTTCCTTGACCATCACCGCGCCGACCGGGCTGATCCCGTCATGCTTGGGCTCGTCGGTCGCGCTGTCGGCCCATTCGGTGGTCTGGTTGTGGGTCAGCGTCATGTAGCGCACGCCCAGCGTGTAGAATTGGCGCAGCGCGGCGAGCGACCCGCCGATCTGCCGCCCCCCCTCGATCCCGAGCAGCGACGCCACTTTTCCCGCTTTGTGGATGCGCACCACGTCGTCGGCGGTCGACGCCAGCGCGAGGTCCTGCGGATAGGCCGCGATCAGCCGCCGCGCGATGTCGATTTGCTCGATGGTGGTGCGGATCGCCTCGTCGCCGGTGATCGTGCCCGAGATATACACCGACCAGAATTGCCCGCCGACGCGCCCCGCGCGGAGCCGCGCCATGTCGGTCATCAGCGGTTTTTCGAGCTTGTCGGCGCCGCTCTCGAGCCCGCTCACACCGAACGCATATTTCTCGCGCAGCTCGCCGGGCAAATCATTGTGCCCGTCGATCAGCGGGGTGCGCTTGAGGATGCGGTCGATCCGCGCCTGGACCTTGGGGTCGATCGGCGCGGTCTGCGCGGACGCGGCGGCGGCGGTCGCCAGGAGAACGGCAAAGCCGAGCGATTTGAGGCACATCATCGGGCGGGGTTTACGGACGCTTGGCCAAGCGTGCAATTGCCTTGGCATGCCCGCCGCGCCGTTCCTGCTGTTCGACGACGCCCGCCCCGGCGGCGCCCCCCCGCGCCTCTATCGCAATCCGGTCGGCGAAGTGGTGGCGCATAGCGAAGCCGAAGTCCTCCCCGCGCTCGAACAACTCCGCGCCGAGATCGCCAGCGGCCGCCATGCCGCCGGCTTCCTCGCCTACGAAGCCGGCTTCGCGCTCGATCCCGCGCTGGCGGGCAAGGCGCGTGCCATCGCCGGCCCCTTGCTGTGGTTCGGACTGTTCGACGGGTTCGAGCGCGCGCGGCCCATCTACGGCACCGCGCGCCTCGGCCCGCCGCGCCCGCGCATTGCCGCCGAAGCCTACCTCGCCGCCGCCGCCCAAGTCCGCGAGCATCTGTTCGCCGGCGATTTCTACCAGGCCAATCTGACCTTCGGCTGCGACGTGACATTGCTCGGCGACCCGCTCGCCGCATACGCCCAGCTGCGGCGCGAGGCGCTTCCCGGGTGGGGCGGGGTGGTGCGCCACCCCGGCGGCTGGCTGCTGTCGCTATCGCCCGAGCAGTTTTTTACTATTCGCAACGGGAACGTCGAAGCCAAGCCGATGAAAGGTACCGCGCCGCGCTTCGCCGACCCCGCGGCCGATGCCGCCGCCATCGCCCACCTCCGCGGCGACCCCAAGCAGCGCGCCGAGAATCTCATGATCGTCGACCTCTTGCGCAACGACCTCGCGCGCATCGCGGAGACCGGCAGCGTCGAGGTCCCCGCTCTGTTCGAGGTCGAAAGCTTCCCCACCGTCCACCAGATGGTGTCGCGGGTCACCGCCACCTTGCGCCCCGGGCTCGACGCGATCGACGTGCTGCGCACGATCTTCCCGTGCGGCTCGATCACCGGCGCGCCCAAGATCTCCGCCATGCTCCATTTGCGCGAGCTCGAGCCCGAACCGCGCGGCGCCTACACCGGCTCGATGGGCTGGATCGAACCCGGCGGGGATGCGTCATTCAACGTCCTCATCCGCACCCTCGAGCTCGCCGACGGCGCCGCCGCAGCCCGCCTCGGGCTCGGCTCGGGGCTTGTCGTCGACAGCGTTGCCGCCGATGAATGGGCCGAGTGCCGCCTCAAGGGAGACTATGTGACCCGCGCCGCCGATTTGCCCGACCTCATCGAGACCATGCGCTTCGACCCCGAGGAGGGGGTGGTCGAGCTGCCGCGCCACTTCCAGCGCCTGCAGCGCTCGGCGGCCGAGCTCGGCTTCACCTTCGACCATCACGCCGCGCGCAACGAACTCCAGGCCGCGACCTTCGGCAAGAAACATGTCTGCGCCGCGCGCCTGCTGCTGTCGCCAACCGGCACGATGGCGATCGAGGTCAAGCCGATCGACGAGCCCGCGCCGGGCCCGGTCGAGGTCAAACTTTGCCCATTGCCGGTCGCCACCGATGACGCCCGCCTCCGCCACAAGACCAGCGAGCGCGGCTTTTACGACGACGCGCGGACCGCCAGCGGCGCCTTCGAAGTGGTCTTTACCGATCCCGAAGGCTTCGTCACCGAAGGCAGTTTCACCAACGTCTTCGTCGACCGCGGCGGCACCTTGGTCACCCCGCCGCTCAGCCGCGGCCTGCTCCCCGGCATCCTCCGCGCGAGCCTGGTCGACAGCGGCAAGGCGATGGAATGCGACCTCATCGCGGCCGACCTCGCCGACGGCTTCTACATCGGCAACATGCTGCGCGGCCTGCTCCGCGCGCGGCTGGCATGAACAGTTTCCTAGTCCTTCTGGCCGCGATCGCCTCAGCGTCGACTCTTGCCGCGAAACAGGATCAAGCCGGCCCGTACACTCAAATTGGAACCAGCGGCGACACGTCCGAGGCGTCGAACGGGCGTCTCAGGGCCAAGCTCCTGGTCGTCCCCGATATCGACGCGTTCTGGAAAGCATGGGAGGTCTCAACGCCACCGCAGATTGTCACGACCGACACGATTACGCACGCCAAGCCCGTTCACGCCGTAATCGTGTTCAGCGGCTGCACCCCCGGGGGCGACGGGCAGTGCAAATTGTCGGTGACATTCGCCGTGACCGCGCCAGACGGTCGGCCTTATGACAAGGAAACTACCGCCGCAGCATGGGAGGGGCCGGCCGGCGGCGACCACCTGCTCGCGTCATCGGCATCGTTCGGATTTCACCTGGAGACAACGGACCAACTCGGTCGCTACCAGATGAAGGCGACCCTAACCGACGAGATTTCGCGAACTTCCTTAACCATCAGAAAGGCCGTGGTCGCGGTTGCCGCCTCAGGCCGCTAGCGGAAACCGCAGCAGGCGGTCGGCGATCGGCACCAGGGCCGCCGCCGGCCCGCCGACATGGCGCATGATCTCGGGGTGCGCGGCGTCGAGCCCGCCGGTCAGCGAGCCGAACGCGGGCAGGATCAGCTTGGTCGCCGACGCCACGAAGCACCGCCGCGACACGTTGCGCCCGTGCAGATGGAGCCGCAATTTGGGGTGGAAATGCCCCGAGATCTCGCCGCGCGGCTCGCCCACCACCGCCTCGTGGCGCAGCACGATCCCGCCAACCTCGACCTCGTCGGCGATCCGCCCGCCGCACAAGTCGGAAAAACCCGGGTCGTGGTTGCCGACGATCCACACCCAGTCGAGCGCCGCGGTCAGCCCGGTCAGCATCGCGCGCGGCGCCGCGGGCAGCCGGTCGCACCCCTGAGGATCGTGAAAGCTGTCGCCGAGGCAATATAATCGCGCCGCGCCGGTGCGCTCGACCATCGCCGCGACCGCGCTGAGCGTCGCCGCCGAATCGTACGGCGGCAAGAACTGCCCCCCCACCGCGAACCAGCTCGCTTTCTCGAGGTGCAAATCGGCGAGCAGCAAGGCGTTTTGCTCGGGCCAGAACAACGCGCCCTCGCCACAAGCGGCAAACTCCGCACCAGCGAACGAAAGGGGAACCATAGCCAGCGCTTTACCGCGTTGGCGGGGGATTGAAAGCCCTCACTCCAGCGTGTCGCAGACATGGTCGCGCAGCGCCCTTGCGTCGTGCAGCGCGTTGTGCGGGACCTTGCTGTTGTCGGCGGTGCTGAACCCCGGCATCGGATAGATCCGGAACAGCATCTCGGGGATCGGCACCATGTCCCCCGGCCCGGTCAGCAGCAGCATGCACAATTGCGCGATATCCTCGGGCCAGTCGGCGACGATCTCGGGCGAGCGGTCGGGCGCGAGATAGGCCGACAGCGCATCGGCCGCCGCGCGGCGGCTCACCGGCGCCGCTTTCATCCCCACGGGAACATGGTCGAGGTAGGGCAGCACATGGCGCTCGACCCACGGGTGGATCGGCCCCTCGCACTCGACGATGACATAGAATTCCTCGCCATGGTCGGGGACCAAAGCAAGGCTGATCAGGCCTCCGCCAAAGCCGTTGAACTCGGTGTCGAGGAAATAGCGCATCGCGCCGCTCTTGGCGCGCCGCCGCCCGCCTTGTCCATCCCGCGCCCATCCTTCGAACGGCGTCAGTCGACCTGCCATTCGATCGGCTTGAACGACCCGTTGTTCGATTGCAGCGCCGAGCAGGCAGTCAGCCCGATGATCAAATCCATCCGCGATTCGAACACGATCCGGTCCCCCGCTTTCGAGCGCGGCGGCTCGACCGACAGTCGGCCGCTCACCCCGTCCACCACGACGTGCATGAAGCAGTTGAACGCGGTCGGGATCATGTCCTCTTCAATCCCGTACGGCGCCAGCGCCTCAGCCAGATTGCCGAAGCATCCGCGGTGCGGGTCGGTATCGCCATAGATGATCCGGAACGTGTCCTTCGAGCACGGAGTCAGCAGAAAATCATGCCGCCCGACATCGTCGGCGACGATCTCGAGCATCACGTTCGAGCGGTTCGAATACAGCGGGTCGCCCGTCGTCAGGTAAATCTTCGACGCATAATCGAGCGTCCGCCCGGCGCTGATCACCTCGCGCACGTCGTCGCGGCTGTACGCGAGCAAATCGGCCACCTGCTCACCCTGCGGGTCGATCACCGTCAGCGTCTGCCCCTTGGCGAGCGTCAACGCGACCCCCGACCGCGGCGCGATTTCATGCGGCATCGCGGCGCCCCCGCCCCGTGAACGGGCACGCCCATTCGCCGTCCACTGCGCGCCCGCTATACTGCCGCGCCGCCGACAGCGTGCCGTGCGGCGCCAGCATCGGGTTGGCCGATCCCGCCAGCGCGACATCGCGCCCGATGATTGTTTCGCGCAACTTGTCGTAGCGCCCCTCGGCGCGCAGCGTCTCGAACTGGTCGTGGAGGTTGAACACCATCGCCGGAAAAGCGAACCGCCGCGCCGGCCGGCTCGCCTTGGGATGCAGCCCGACCACGAAAAACGCCTCGCCGCCAAAGCTCATCGCGAAATGCGGGTCGGCCGGGTCGTGCGCCACGCGCGCGTCGGGCGGCTGGCCGAGCCATTCGTCCTTGTCGCTCAGCGATTGCAGCCGCCGCCACAGGATGCGTTCAAACTCTTCCTCGCTGTCGGGCGCGCCGCTCTCGAAGATCACCACCAGCGACTGGAACAGTTGCGGGTCGGCGCGATACGATCTGGCGAGGTCGAGCAGCGCCGGGATGACCCGCAGATCGTCCCACCCCGAGCGGAAATCGCGCGCCGCGACGAACCGCATGCCGTCGCGGTTGAGCGCCGCCTTGGCCCCTACGCACGGGAAATCCGCGGCGGCGATGAACTCGGCCAGCCGGCTCGCCAGCGGGTGGCCTTTATCGTCGGGTACGCACAACATCCGCCCGCAACGATGCGCCCGCGGATTAAGTTGCAGACCAAGACTTTATACCGTGTCGCCTCCGCCCCGCCCCCCGGCTGGACAGCGCGGCTTCGGCAAGCGATGTTCCGGCAATACAAGCAGGGGAAAATTCGATGCGCATGATCTGCCGCGGCCTGGTCGCCGCGCTTGGCCTGACCACCGCGATCGCCGCGACTGCGCAAACCCCCAACCGCGGCGAGCTCGCGGCGGCGGTCAAGGCGGGCCACGCCGCCAACGTCCAGGCGCTCCAGGACTGGATCAAGCTCCCCACCATCGCCGCCGAAAAGCTCAACGTGGTCGAAGGCGCCGAGCATATGCGCCGCCTCGCGCTCGACGCCGGCTTCCAGCAGGCGACGGTGGTCCAGACCAGCGGCGTCCCCGGCGTGTTCGCCACCCTCGACGCCGGCGCGCGCGACTGCATCGGCCTCTACTTCATGTACGACGTCAAGCAGTTCGATGCCGCAGAATGGAGCTCGCCCCCGCTCGAGGCGCGGATCGTCGACCGCTCCGGCGAAGGCAAGGCGATCGTCGGCCGCGGCGCGGTCAACCAGAAGGGGCCGGAGATCGCCTTCCTCGCCGCCCTGAAGGCGTTCAAGGCTACGGGGCGCAAGCTCCCCGTCAACGTCGTGCTGGTCGCCGAGGGCGAGGAGGAGATCGGCTCGCCCAACTTCAAGCAGGTCATCGCCAACCCCGCCGTGCTCCCCGCGCTCAAGCAGTGCATCGGCGTGTTCATCCCCGGCGCCGGCCAGTCGTCGACCGGCTCGGCCAGCGTCGAATTGGGCGCCAAGGGCATCGTCGAATTGCAGCTGATCGCGAGCGGCGAGAAATGGGGCCGCGGCCCGAGCAAGGATGTCCACTCGAGCCTGATGGCGAGCGTCGACAGCCCCGCGTGGCGGCTGGTCAAGGCGCTCGGCACCCTGGTCAAGGACGACGGCCACACCCCCGCGGTGGCCGGCTGGTTCGAGCATGTCAAACCGCTCACCGCGCGCCAGAAGACCCTGATCGCCGAGGCCGCGGCCAAGGACAATGAGGCCGACGTGATGAAGGGCCTCGGCCTCAAGAAATGGATCGCCGACGAGGATTTCACCACTGCCATGCAGCGCCTCGCGTCGCAGCCGACGATCAACATCCAGGGGCTGGTCAGCGGCTACATGGGCCCCGGCGGCAAGACCGTGTTGCCCGGCCGCGCCGAAGCCAAGATCGACCTGCGGCTCGTGCCCGACATGACCCGCGAGGACGCCGTCGCCAAGCTGAAGGCGCACCTCGTCCAGCACGGCTACCCCGACATCGAGGTCAATGTCAGCGGCGGCTACGACCCGACCCAGACCGAGGAGGACAGCCTGCTCGTCCGCACCCAGAAGGCGGTGCTCGAGCGCGCCGGCGTGGCTTTTTCGGTCGAGCCGCGCGCGGCCGGCTCATGGCCCGGCGTGGTGTTCACCGGCGCCCCACTCAACTTGCCGGCGGGCGGCTTCGGCATCGGCCGCGGCTCGGGCGCCCACGCCCCCAACGAATGGTATTTGATCGAAAGCGCCAACCCCAAAATCGCCGGGCTGGACGAATCCGCGATGTTCTACGTCGATTATCTATACGAGGTCGCGGCGGCGGCGAAGCGGGGGCGGTAGGAGCATCTTTCAGGCGTGAAAGCGAAGTGCGCGCGGCGTAGGGCAGCCATGTCGACAGGCCGGGGAGAGGGTGTCCGAATTCGGATCGTCTCAGGCGCTGCAATACATTACCCGGCGGGAGGCGCCAGCGAACCAGTCCCTGTTTTCATTGACGGCGAATGTCCGCTTTCGACCCAAAGCAGACATTCGACGGCAGAAGGCTTGCGTCCGTTCCGTTGAGACGGACCGTCGATCAGAAACTGAAGTCGTTCACGCTCAAGGAATCGGTGACGACATCAATCCGGATGTCAGCCCCGCCACCGTCCACGTCCGCATAGACAACGTACAAGCCTGGGACGCTAGAGCTGGTAACCCACCAGATTTGACCCGCTACACCGGTACCGAAGGCAACATAGGTGAAGGCTTCGTTTGCTCTGACATCCGGATTGTAAATGGCGTCGATTGCCGACAGGTCGATCCCATCAGATATCTGGGGGACGCCACCCGATACGAAGTCGTGGATCGTGTCGAAAGAAGCAATCGTAGAGTCCTGCCACGAGACGAAGACGAACCGGTCGGAGAAGCCGCCGCCCCACAAGTTATCAGCCCCGCTGTCCCCCTGCAGAACATCAGCGAAATCGGCGCCGCGCAAGATGTCGTTTCCGCTGCCGCCGTACAGTTGGTAATTATAACCGACCAAATTTCCGTTGCCAGCGGTCAATGTGTCATTTCCGCCCTGTCCGTAGAGATATCCGCCCTGAGACCATTGAAACGAAATGTTGTTGTCGAGCTCGTTGCCATACATGGTCCCATAAAAAACGGAAACGGGAGCTCCGTTTTCGACGTTTGCGGGTAGCACGTAGAAATCGAGCGTGGTTTCCAGATACTCGATCCCTTCACCGATGTTCTCCACGACCGTGTTTCCGGCGCTATGGATATAATACGTGTCGTCTCCGGCACCGCCCACTAGTAGATCGCCATCGCCGTAGCTGCTGAGCACGTCGTTGCCCGCGCCACCGTAAAGCGAGTCGCTCCCGGGGCCTCCGTTGAGCCCGTCATTGCCGCTGCCGCCGGTAAGGATGTTGTCACCGGCATTGCCATTAATGCTGACACCATAGCCCAGAGCCGCGGCATTGACGTTAAGCGCGGTGGTGCCGGTGGTGTCGGCCCCGCCGCCCAATCCGGTCCCAGCGAGGCCCGTACCGATCACAATCCGCTCTATGCCTGTGTCGCCCGCATAGAGGACAAGCGTGTCGTCGGCGATCGTTGAAGTGAAGCGCACCTCGTTTTCATAAAATCCGCTTTCGGTGTCGGCAAACTCGGCCGCGCCATGGTCCGCTCCTGTCGCCACGATGTAAACGTCATGACCATCTTGTCCATTTAGAGCGTCGATCCCGGGGCCGCCGATCAGGATGTCGTGGCCGCCGCTGCCATTCAGGATGTCGTTGCCGCCGCGGCCGTCGAGAATGTTGTGGCCGGCATTGCCGAGGATGTGCTGAGAAAAATCGTTACCGGTGAGGTTGATCGCGCCTGTTCCGGCGGTGTTTGTCGTGGTCAAGATCTCGATCTGAGCGGCTGCCGCAAGAGCGTAACTGACCGAAGCGAGAATACGATCGGAGAAGCCGCCGCTGGCGCCCTCGGTCACCTGGTCGCCGGCATTGTCGACATAATACCAGTCGTTGCCCCCGTAGCCGATCATTGTATCGGCTCCGCCGCCGCCGTTCAGGATGTTGGCGCCTGCATTTCCGGTCAGCGTCTGGGCAAAGCCGTTGCCCGTCAAATTGATCGCGGTCGTCGCCGCTGCCACGGAAGCGCTGAGGATTTCGACCTGGGTCGAGGCGTTCAGCGCATAACTGACCGTTGTGAAGACCCGGTCGAGGCCGCCGCCCGCCGCCTCGGTGACAATGTCGGCGGCCGTGTCGACATAATAAAAATCGTTGCCGGCAAAGCCGACCAGCGTGTCGGCGCCGCCACCGCCGTTCAAGGTATTGACGCCGGCGTTGCCGTGGATGGTCTGGACGAAGGAATTGCCGGTCAGATTAAGCGCCGTCGTCCCTGCCGTGTTGGTGGTCGTGAGGATTTCGACATGCGCTCCTGCGGCGAGCGCGTAGCTCACAGAAGACAGAATACGGTCGGTTCCTCCGTCGGCGAGCTCGATGACCGTGTCCGCTGCAGCGTCGACGTAAAACCAGTCGTTGCCGGCTCCGCCGTCCATCCTGTCGGCGCCAGTGCCGCCGTTGAGCGTGTCGTTGCCCAAGTCGCCGAAGAGGTAATCGTTGCCGCCTAGGCCGTAGATTGTGTCGTTACCGGTTGTCACCCCGCTAATGTCGGCATGGCCCGCAGGGACACTGCGCCCATCTCCGGCGCGGTGGATAAAATCATTACCGTTGCTACCGTTGACGACGGGCATAACGATCCTCCTCGCGGCGGCGTAGCCCACTAGGAATTATCAAGTTTTTCTGCGGCCCCGCATGTTCAGCCTACGCTGCTGGTCCAGCGAGTCAATCATCCACCAGCAAGGCTTCCCATGTCCGCTTTCCACCCATTGCGGACATTCATCCTCGTGGGTCAGTCAGCTTTTTGAATGCGGCCCACAGGTAAACTGCGAACAGTGTGCCGCTTCCGATGGCCCATGCCCAAGTAGCAATTGACCCAGGCAGCGAAATCAATGCGCCAAAGAACATGGCCCCAGTCAGAAGGAGCGCAAAGATTATAAACGGCCAATTGAGCATTGCGCGAACCTCTCGCCGGACTTGGCAAGCGGAGCGCGGTGGAGCGATGTCGGGACGGCCACTGACTAGGCGGCGAGGTGCCAAGCTAGACCAGAGCAGCCACCCGGTCACGGATGCTACACACGCAGCGATGATGACCCAATCTGTCCGCTCTGGCAGTGCCAGAGCTTGCGACAAAAGCGTCCAGACCAAAATTGCCAGACCGACTAGTCCAGCAGTTTTCCAAGTTCCACGTCTGCTTGCAACCCGTTGCCAGTTAGCCGCAAGAGCTTCAAATTCTTCGTCAGTCACGAGCTTACCACCCGCGCGTTTCGACGGGTAATAGAGGTATCCGCCTTCGACCGGCTTAAACTGTTTGGTGAAGGCCCCGATTGCATCAAACATCATTCACCCTTTTTGGAGCAGCATTGCCGATCTAATCGCCGCTTTCCACCATTGCGGACGTTAGACATCTACCCTGCGGAGGGTGTTCGCTATGAACGGGTCGACATCGATGTGGCGCATCTCTCCGGCTGCCTCCGTCGCGTCATCGATATTGCCTAGGGCGACACCGCAAACGAACCGCCGGTAAGCGTCGAAATACACCTCCTCAGGCCGAGTTACGGGCCAGTCCTCGGCCAGGATCGACCGCGCCAGCTCGGACCTGCGAGGTTCGCCTAGGGACAGCATCAGTGTCAGGCGATACAGTGGAAGCAGCCGCGAATACCTGCTGCCGGGCCTAGGGTCGCGCTGTACGAGCTGAAGCGCTTTCTCCAGTGAGCCCCGATTCTGTGCCCATCTTGCTCTCGCCAGCACAGCGAAGTCTAAGAGGCTGTTCCAGCCGGACATCGGCTAAGTTTACCCTTGATGGCTCGCCGCGGATTTCGGGGACACGAATTTCGGGGACACAATACTAATTAGTACGGCGGGTCGCAATCGGCTGCGGTTTCGGGGACACAATACTAATTAGTACTGCGGATCGCGCTCGGCTGGGCGTCAGCTCCGCCGATTTCGCTGTCCTACATTAGAAAATCCGTGAGACACTGGCCGTGCCCGAGTCGTTTTGGGGCTCTTTGACGTCGTCGATCCCCCCACTTTCTCCCTACGCCCCTGCTACCCCCGTAAAGTCACAAAAATGGTCGCCGGGTACGGGACAATAAGGACTTTAGCGGCTTGAATCGCCCGCGCGGCAGTCTGCGCCGGCCTCCGCGATCAGCGCGGCTGGACTCGACGGCAGTCGTCGCTCGGCCAGGTCTTTCCCTTGCGGCAGCGCTCGGCGAGCGCGCGCAGCTCGCGGCCGAGCTGCTCGTCGGCGCGGCGCGCGGCGCGGCCGGCGTTGGCGTCGGCTTCGGCCTGGCTGGTGGTCGCGGCGTCGACCGCATGGCCGGCGACCTTGACCGGCAGCGTCGCGACATCGACCGCGGTGCTGGCGATGGTGCCGACCACGCAGCCGCTCAGCGACAGCCCGGCGGCGATCAGGGCAAATGCTTTCATGGGCGCGAGACTCGCACAGGCCGCGCGTACCGGCAATGAACGATCACCCCGCCATCGCCTCCTGCGCCAGCGCTTCGGCCTGGATCAGCAACGTTTCGTCCGCCTCGCCGCCGGGAGGCATCGCCTCGCGCCCGACGATCACCATCAGCGGCACCGCCATCGGGGTGATGCGGTCGGCGTGGACATGGACCATGGTCGCCGCGGCGCGGTCGACCAGGCGCACCAGCCGGCCGAGCTCGGTCATCCTCGCCCGCGCATCCTCCCACGCCGCACGCAGCAGGAGATGCCCGGGCTCGTAGCGGCGCAGCACGTCGTAGATGAGGTCGGTCGAGAAGCTCACCTGGCGCCCCGACTTGCGCTGTCCCGGATGGTGGCGCTCGACTAGCCCGCCGATCACCGCGACCTCGCGGAAGGCCGATTTGAGCAGATAGGATTGCTCGACCCAGTCGGTGAATTCCTGTTCCAGGATGTCGGGCGAGAACAGTGATTGCGGGTCGGTGATCGGCTCGAGCCCGTAGCACGCCAGGCCGTAGTCGTTGGCGACGAAGCCCAGCGGCTTGAGCCCGGCATGCTCCATCCGCCGCGTCAGCAGCATGCCGAGCGACTGGTGCGCGTTCCATCCCTCGAAGCTGTAGGCGACCATGAAGTGGCGGCCGTGGTGCTCGAAGGTCTCGACCAGCAATTCGTGCGGCTCGGGCAGCCGCGATCGCCGGCCCTGCACCTCGAGCCACTCGGCGACGTCGTCGGGGAAGCGGTGCCAGTCGTTGCGGTCGCACAGCATGTGGCGGACGCGGTCGGCGAGGTGGGTCGACATCGACATCCGCTGCCCGCCGTAAGTGACGATCCGCGCCGATTTCGATGAGGCGTGGACCAGGATATCACCGTCCTTGATGCGTTCAACCTCGAGGCTCAGCCCGGCGAAGAAGAAATGGTCGCCCGGAGTCAAAGTCGAAGCAAAGCCTTCCTCGACCGTGCCCAGCTTCCGCCCGTTCTTGAAGCGCACGCTGAGCAAAGGCGCCTCGACGATGATCCCCGCGTTCATGCGGTGCTGCACCGCCACCGCCGGCCGCGTGATCCGCCACCGCCCGTCGCCCTCGGGCACCAGCCGGCGGAACTTGTCATAGGCTTTGAGCGCGTATCCCCCGGTGGCGATGAAGCTGAGGATCTCCTGGAAGGTCTCGTCCTTGAGCCCCGCATACGGCGACGCCGAGCGCACTTCGGCGAGCAGCTCGGCCTCGTCGAACGGCCCCGCGCAGGCGATCGCCAGGATATGCTGGGCGAGCACGTCGAGCGCGCCGGGGCGGAAGATTTCGGGGTCGAGCTCGTTGTCGCCGATCGCGTCCAGTGCCGCGCGCGCTTCGAGATATTCGAAGCGGTTGCCGGGCACGATCATGCCGCGGCTCGGCTCGTCGAGGCGGTGGTTGGAGCGGCCGATCCGCTGCAGCAGCCGCGAGCTGCCCTTGGGCGCGCCCATCTGGACGACGAGGTCGATGTCCCCCCAGTCGATCCCGAGGTCGAGGCTCGAGGTCGCGACCAGCCCGCGCAACTTGCCCGCGCTCATCGCCGCCTCGATCCGGCGCCGTGCTTCCAATGCCAGGCTGCCGTGATGGATGCCGATCGCCAGCGACAGGTCGTTAACCGCCCACAGGTCCTGGAAAATCAGTTCGGCGAGGCTGCGCGTGTTGCAGAAGATCAGCGTCGTCCGGTGCCGCTCGATCAGCCCCATCACCTCGCGCGCGGCGTGCCGCCCCGAATGGCCCGACCACGGGATGCGCCCGTCGGGAATGAGGATCGAAAGGTCGGCCGCGGCGCCGGGGTCGCCCTCGACCAGCGCGACCGCGTCGATGTCGGCATCGGGCGCGAGCCACGAGCGGTAGGCGTCGGGGTCGGCGATGGTCGCCGACAAGCCGACCCGCCTGAGCCCCGGCGCGAGCACCTCCAGCCGCGCCATCGACAGCGCCAGCAAGTCGCCGCGTTTTTCACGCGCGAAGGCGTGCAGCTCGTCGACGACGATCGTCTTCAAGCCCGCGAACAGCGTCGCGCTGTCGGGGTAGCTGAGCAGCAGGCTGAGCGATTCAGGCGTGGTAAGCAGGATGTGGGGCGGACGCTCGCGCTGGCGTTTCTTGCGGTCCGACGGCGTGTCGCCGCTGCGCGTTTCGACGCGAATGCTGAGCCCCATCTCGGCAATCGGCCCGAGCAGGTTGCGCTGGACGTCGACCCCGAGCGCTTTGAGCGGCGACACATACAAGGTGTGCAGCCCCTCGGCGGGCGCCTCGATCAGGTCGCAGATCGTCGGCAGGAACCCCGCCAGCGTCTTGCCGGCCCCGGTCGCGGCGACCAGCAGCGCGCTGTTCCCGGCGCGCGCCACGCCGAGCATCTCGAGCTGGTGGCGGCGCGGTTGCCAGCCGCGCTCGCTAAACCAGCGCTGGACGACCGCGGGAAGTCCGGCGTCGTTCAGAGGCCGTCGGTCCCGTCGCGGCGGCGCTGCTCCTCGGCGTCATACTGGGCGTCGGTCGCGCGTTCGGTCTGCGCGGTGGTGTCGGTGGTCGCACCGCTGCGCCGGCGCGAGCGGATCACCACCCACACCAAAAGGATGAGCAGGATTGCCGGGCCGACGATATTCATCAAACTCCACAGGGTCTCGTCCATTCTCGAATCTCCTTGCGCCGGGGAACTCGCCGGCGATCCATCCACTATAGCTCGCAATGCCCCGCCTGGGTTCCTGGATCGAGCCTTGTCCCGAAGGCATCTATGTGCGCCCCGCGGACGCGTGGGTCGACCCCTCGCAGCCCAAGCCGCGCGCGCTCGTCACCCACGGCCATGCCGATCACGCCCGCGGCGGCCACGGCGAAGTGTGGGCGACCGCCGAGACGCTGGCGATCATGGGCGTGCGCTATGGCGAGCAGAGCGGGCACCCGGTGGGCTATGGCGACAGCGTGCGGCTGGGCGAAGTCGAGGTCGGCTTCGTCCCCGCCGGCCACGTCCTCGGCTCGGCTCAGATCGTGCTCGAATACAAGGGAGAGCGAGTCGTCGTGTCGGGCGACTACAAGCGCCGCGCCGACCCGACCTGCCCGCCGTTCGTGCCGGTGCCGTGCGACATCTTCATCACCGAGGCGACCTTCGGCCTGCCGGTGTTCCGCCATCCCGATACTGGCAGCGAGATCGACCGCCTGCTTCACCGCCTCCACGCCGACCCGAGCCGCTGCGTGCTGGTCGGCGCCTACGCTTTGGGCAAGGCGCAGCGGGTGATCATGGAATTGCGCCACCGCGGCCACGACGCGCCGATCTATTACCATGGCGCGATGGAGCGCTTGTGCCGCCTGTATGAGGAATTGGGCGTGCCGCTCGGCGAGCTTCGCCCGGTCGCCGACGCGGCCAAGGCGGACATCGCGGGCCACATCGTGATCTGCCCGCCGGGCGCATTGAACGACCGCTGGTCGCGGCGCCTGCCCGATCCGGTGACGGCAATGGCGTCGGGCTGGATGCGCATCCGCCAACGTGCCCGCCAGCGCAATGTCGAGCTGCCGTTGATCATCTCCGACCACGCCGACTGGGACGAGCTGACCACCACCATCCGCGAGGTCGCGCCCAAGGAAGTATGGATCACGCATGGCCGCGAGGATGCGCTGATGCATTGGTGCATGACGCGCCAGATCAAGGCGCGGGAACTGAATTTGGTGGGGTACGAAGATGAAGATGATTGAGGGCGCACGAAGCTGGCTGCTCGCCGTTGCGCTGGTCAGCGGCTGCGACAGCGGTTCGCCCGTGCCGGAAAGCAACCTTGCCCGAAATCCGTCAGTGGTTGAACAGCCGGACGTCGCCGCCACGGCTCGACCGCAAGCCGCTCGACCCCCGGAGGTCGATGCCGGGCGTTACTCGTCGATCGACCCCGCTGCGTGCAAGGAACTCGAGCGCAACGACGAGGAGGGCGGCTACTCTCGCCATTCGTGCGGCGGCCCGGCCGGCTATGCGCTCGAAATCAGCGAAAGCGACCTGCGCCAAGACGTCGTGGTGATCGCGCCGGGCGGAGGGCGGTCGCGCTTGCAGCTGTCGAGCCTGGTCGCAAACGGCGCCTTCAACAGCCTCGGCAAGACCGCCGAATGGCGCGGGGCCGAAGATCAACCGTCGGCGCTGATTGTACGGTTGAATGTCGCGGCGGGCCCCGAGCCGATCCGGCCCGACATCAGCAATCTGGTTGTCGCCCGCCTCGCCAATCCGGCCTGCGTCGTTGCGGTCGTTCCGCCCGGCCCGGACCAGAATGCCAAGGCCCGGCGGATCGCCGACGGTGACCTGACGAAGTGCATCGGCCGCTGAACCTGCACCGCGCATATCGCGGCGCAAAGCTCAGTGCGCGGCTTCGGTCCGCTTGACGCCGGACCTGGCCAGCTGCTCGTCGATCTGCGCGACCAACCGATCGAGCCCTGCCTGATCGCTGGCCTCCGCGCGCGCCACCAGCACGTCCTGCGTGTTCGACGCGCGCAGCAGCCACCAGCCGTCGGGGGTGTTGACCCGAGCGCCGTCGGTGGCATCGACTTTCGCGCCGTCGGCCGACAGCCGCTCGAGCACCTCGTCGACCACCGCGAACTTGCGCGCCGCGTCGACCGCGAAGCGCAGCTCGGGGGTCGAGGTCGAGCGCGGCATCGCGTCCATCAGCTCGGTCAGCGTCTTGCCCGACACGCTGACCGCCTCGATCAGCCTTACGGCGGCATAGAGTGCATCGTCGAAGCCGTACCAGCGGTGCTTGAAGAAAATATGCCCGCTCATCTCGCCCGCCAGCGGCGCATTGGTTTCCTTCATCTTCGACTTGATCAGGCTGTGCCCGGTCTTCCACATCAGCGGCCGGCCGCCGAGCTCGGCGATGCGGTCGAACAGGATCTGGCTCGCCTTGACGTCGGCGATGATCGTCGCGCCGGGCTCGGCGGCGAGCACCGGCTCGGCGAGGATCGCCAGCAACTGGTCGCCCCAGATCACCCGGCCGAGCCCGTCGACCGCGCCGATGCGGTCGCCGTCGCCGTCGAACGCAATCCCGAAATCGAGTTGCTTGTCGGAGACCAGCGCCTTGAGGTCCGAAAGATTGGCCTCGACCGTCGGGTCGGGGTGGTGGTTGGGGAAGCTGCCGTCGACCTCGGTGTAAATCGCGTGATGCTCGCCGGGCAGGCGTTTGACTAACTTCTCCAGCGCCGGGCCCGCTGCACCGTTGCCATTGTCCCAGCCGACCTTGAACCCGATCCCGCCGAAATCCTGCACCAGCCGGTCGACATAGGCGTCGAGCACGTCGGCTTCGCTCACCGCACCGGCGCCCTCGCTATAGTCGCCGGCGGCGCAGCGCGCCCCGAGCGCCTGGATTTCGGCGCCGAACACCGAGCGGCCGCCGAGCAGCATCTTGAAGCCGTTGTAATCGGCCGGGTTGTGGCTCCCGGTGACCTGGATGCCGCCATCGACACCGAGCGTCGCCGCGGCGAAATAGAGCATCGGCGAGGGGCCCATGCCGACCCGCACGACATTGAGCCCGCCGGCGGTCAGGCCGCGCACCAGCGCATCCTCGAGTTCGGGCGAATGGCTGCGGCCGTCGCGGCCGACGGCGATGGTGGCGGCGCCCTCCTCGCGGGCGAGCGCGGCATACCCGCGGCCAAGCGCAAAAGCATCGCGGTCGCTGAGTGTGTCGCCGACGATCCCGCGGACATCATATTCGCGCAGGATGGAGGGGTGGAATGTGTGGGTCATGCGCCCCCTTAACTGACGAAGCGCGAAAAAGCTCAGCCGGCGGCGGCAACCGGCTCGGCCGGCTCCTCGCCCGGTGCCGGGATGCCGAGGCCCGCGATCATCTCGCGCAATTCCTGGCGCGCGGTGATGTGGCCGATGCCGACCTCGCCCAGCTGCGCCAGGTCGAGCAGGGTCAGGCCCTTGGGGAACAGCTCGCGGTAGATCACCCGCTCGCCGAGCCCGGGGATGACGCGGAAGCCGACGCGGCGGGCGAGCTCGTCGAGTGCGGCACCGACGCGGCGCAGATTGTGGCTGTCGATATGCTGCAGGCGGTTGCGCAGCACGACCCAGTCGACGCTCTTGCCGGTGGCCTTGGCGCGCGCCGTGCGGCTGTTCCAGATCAGCTCGGCGTAAAAACTCGGCTTGGTCACCTTGAAATTCTCGGGGTGGACCTGGCCGATCAGGTCGAGGTCGACGAAGCTGTCGTTCATCGGGGTGACCAAGGTGTCAGCCTTGAGGATCGCGGCGCGGGCGAGCGGATCGTCGCGGCCCGGGGTATCGACGACGATCACGTCGGCGTCGGCGGACAGGCGGGCGATGGCGGCCTCGAGCGCGGGTTCGTCGGTCGCTTCGAGCACTTCGGAGCGCGCGTGGGGCAAAGCGACGTCGAGCCGGCGCATCGTCGCGTCGCGGTTCTCGAGGTAGCGGGTCATCGTCCGCTGGCGGCTTTCGTGGTCGAGCGCGGCGACCCTGTGCCCGGTCGCGGCGAGCGCAATCGCGGTGTGGACGGCCGTGGTCGACTTGCCGGTGCCGCCCTTTTCGTTGGCGAAGATGATGAAATGCGGCTGGCCCATGCGACCCCCAAGCCCCTTGATCTTTGCCCCGGCGCCAGTGCAAGCGCTCCCGTCACTGGTCTATCGGAGGGGCGCCGAGGGTGCAAATTGTCCGTCGCCTGGAACGGCTTGGACCGACGCTGGCCGCGCTTCGGGCGGGGGGCAGCCTGGCGCTGGTCCCGACCATGGGCGCTTTCCACGCCGGTCACCTCGCATTGATCGCCCAGGCGAGGCGCCAGGCCGACGTCGTCGCGGCGACGATTTTCGTCAATCCGCTGCAATTCGGCGCGCACGAAGACCTCGCCCGCTACCCGCGCCAGGATGAGGCCGACGCCGCGCTGCTGGCCAAGGCGGGGTGCAAGATGCTGTGGCTGCCGACGGTCGACGACATTTATCCCGCCGGGTTCGCCACCACCGTCCACGTCGCCGGGGTCGGCGACCGCTGGGAAGGGGAGGCGCGGCCGGGCCATTTCGACGGGGTCGCGACGGTGGTCGCCAAATTGCTGCTCGCGGTGCGCCCCGACCTCGCTTTGTTCGGCGAAAAGGATTTCCAGCAGCTCGCGGTGATCCGCCGCATGTCGGCCGACCTCGGGCTTGGCGTGAGGATCGGCGGAGTGCCGACGGTGCGCGACGCCGACGGCCTCGCGCAGTCCTCGCGCAACGCCTATTTGAGCGCCGACGAACGGGCCCGCGCCATTGCCCTGCCGCGTGCGCTGGAGGCGGCGCGAGACGCGATCGGCCGCGGCGGTGCGGTCGCACCGGCGCTCGAGCAGGCCAGGCAGGCGCTGCGCGAGGCCGGGTTCGACCCGATCGACTATGTCGTGCTGGTCGATGAAGCGACGCTCGAGCCGCTCGACGCGCCGGGCGGAACGATGCGGCTGATCGCGGCGGCGAGCCTCGGCACTACCCGGCTGATCGACAATATCGCGGTGAAGGCATGAGCCTGGACGATTATCCGCGCGGGTTCGCCTGCGTCGTCGGCGCGCCGCGCTGCGGCACCACGTCGCTGTCGCGCTATCTCGCCCGCCATCCGCAAATCTGCTTCGCCTCGGTCAAGGAGCCGCATTTCTTCGCCCAGTCGGATTTGTCCGACCTGCCCGAGGCCGAGCTGCGCGACCTTGTCGAGCACGAGTATCTTGAGCGCTTCTTCGCCCACTGCGCGGACCGCGACGCGGTGATGATGGAAGGCTCGGTCAGCTATCTGTACGCCGCCGAGCGGATGCAGGCGATCTTGCGGCTGTGGCCGCAAGCGAAGTTCATCATCGCCCTGCGCGACCCGCTCAGGATGATCCCGTCGCTGCACCAGCGCCTGCTGTACACCGGCGATGAGACCGAGGCGGATTTTGCCCGCGCGTGGCGGCTGATCGGCGCGCGTCGGGCTGGGCGGAAAATCCCGCGCACCTGCCTCGACCCGCGCCTGCTCGACTATGAGGAGATCGGCCGGCTGGGCAAGCATGTCGCGGCGTTCTTCGCCGCGGTCGGGCGCGAGCGCTGCCACATCGTGATCCATGACGATCTCGTCGCCGACCCGGGGGCGGCCTATCGCGGGGTACTGGCTTTTCTCGGCTTGCCCGACGACGGCCGGCGCAAGTTC
Organism: Sphingomonas sp.; assembly: GCF_031426035.1. GTDB lineage: Bacteria > Pseudomonadota > Alphaproteobacteria > Sphingomonadales > Sphingomonadaceae > Sphingomicrobium. The sequence continues at coordinate 59,076 of NZ_JANPKO010000096.1, forward strand.
GGCGCCAAGCGCGCGGGGCAGGGGTTCAAGCTGGGCTGGCTGCAGCGTGCGCTCAAGCGCCCGCCCGAACGGACCCGCACGCTGCTCGCCGGGAAACAATTCCGCCAGCGCGTCAAATCGCTCGATGGCAAGAAGGCCAAGGCCGGGCCGTCGCCGCTGGCCGAAGCAATCCTCGGCCTGCGCAAGCGCCTGCTGCGCTGGAACAAGGCGCCGGCCGAGCCAATCCGCGTCCCGCCCGATCTGCGCGCCGAGATTCGCGACACATTGGCCGCCGATATCGACCAACTCGGGACTCTGATCGGCCGCGACCTCGGCCACTGGCTGGGCCGGCGCGGCTGAGCTGGCTCCGCATCGGTGCGATTGGTCGCCGCCGCGTTAACCATTTGTTCGTGTTCACCTGATGAATTGCCCCCAACGAGCAAAATGGGGGACACGGTGATGGGTGCAATCAGTCAAAAGAGCGCGGACTTCCTGATCCGCAGCCGCCTCGCGGACGCCGAGCGCGGCGATGTCGATGCCCTGTTCGAGCTTGGCGTGTCCTATTCCACCGGCCGCGGCGGCATCGCCGTCGACCTCGTCGAAGCCCACAAATGGTTCAACCTCGCGGCCCTCTCCGGCTGCACCCGCGGCCAGCAATGCCGCGCCGAAATCTCGGTCGAGATGACCGCCCGCGAAATCGCCGAAGCGCAGCGCCAGGCGCGCTCGTGGCTCGGCAGCCACCAGCGCTACGCGGCGTAATTTCCTAGCGAATCAGAAGAGTGACAACGCGCCGGTTGAGCGCCCATGCGCCTTCGCTGGCGCCGGCTACCGCAGGCCGTTCCTTGCCCCAGCTAACCACGCCCAACTGTCCCGGCGGCACTCCCAGCGAAATCAGATAATCGCGCACCGCACTGGCGCGTCGTTCGCCGACGCCGAGCGCATAATCGCGGGTGCGGCGCGGGTCGGCGTGGCCTTCGATGCTGGCGCGCACCTGCGGGTTCATGCGCAGCCAGCGCGCCTGCGCCGCCAGTGTCGTCCGCGCCGCCTGGTCGAGGCCGTGGCCGTCGCCGGAGAAATAGACCCGGTCCGAGCCCGACTGGGCAACGAACACGGGCTGGAGCGCGGCCTGATCGACCAACGGCGGCGGCGGCACGCCGGGCTGGGTGAGCGCCGGAGCGGCGGCGGCGAGCAGGAGTGCTGCAGTGATCAGCCGGATCATCGTTTTACCTCGTCCTGGACCGCCGACCAGTCGGCGTCCGAGCCGTCCTGCGGCGTGCCGACCCGGCGGTCGATGCCGCCATTGAGCGACACCGCGCGGAGCGACGTGCGTCCGCTGGCCGGATCGGTGCGGTGGAACAGGATGGTTTCGCCATTCGACGCCCAGCTCGGGCCCTCGTCCTGCCAGGCGTTGCTGATCACGCGCTCGTCAATGCCCGCAGGGCTGATCACCCCGATGGCGAGGTTGGGGCCGGTGATGCGGGTGAAGGCGATGAGGTCGCCGCGCGGGCTCCACGCCGGCGAGGCATAGCGCGACGCGCCGAAGCTGATGCGTCGCTGGTCGCTGCCGTCGGCGTTCATGACATACAGCTGCTGCCCGCCCGAGCGGTCGCTTTCGAACACGATCTTGCTGCCGTCGGGAGAGAAACTGGGGCTGGTATCGACCCCGGGCATGGTGGTCAGGCGCTGCAGCCCGCCGCCGTCGGCGCCGACGACATAGATGTCGGTGTTGCCGTTGCTCGCCATCGAGAAGGCGATCTGGCGGCCGTCAGGCGAGAATCTCGGCGCGAAATTGATCCCCGTGCCGGGCACCAGCGCGCGCACCTGCGGCTGCTCCGCCGCGAGATCGACGATCTGCAAGGAGGTGCCGCCCGGGGTGAACGCGGTGTACGCCAGCCGGTCGCCGCGCGGCGACCAGCGCGGGGTCAGCACGGCGGTCTCGCCGGCGGTGACATAGCGGTGGTTGGAGCCATCGGCGTCCATCACCGCAATGCGCTTGACGCGGGCGGTCGGCGGCCCGCTTTCGGCGACATAGGCGATCGCGGTGTCGAACAGGCCGCGGTTGCCGGTCAGCTTGGCATAAGCCGCGTCCGAACAGCGGTGCGCCGCGCGGCGCCAGTCGGCGGGGGCGACGACGAAGCCTTGGCGCGCCAGTTCGCGGCCGCTGGCGACGTCGAATACGTAGCAGGCAACGGTCAGCCGCCCGTCGGGCCGCGCTTCGACGAAGCCCGAGACCAGCGCCTTGGCGGCGGTTGCGCGCCACAGGCGGAACTGGGGCCCGGTCGCCTCGGCGAAACCATAGACGCGCGCGGTGTCGGGCCCGATCAGGGCGAAGCGGCCGGTGGTGGCAAGGTCGGCGGCGATCACCCCGGCGAGGTTGCGGCCGATCGTCGCCGTGTCGCCGGCGGCGGTTTTTTCCACATTCGGGGTTGGCAGCGGGGGGACGGCCAGGGGGATGATTGGCGGCGGCGCGGCGGTTTGGGCAGCGGCCGGCGCGGCTACAAGGCCGAGCGCGGCGATCAGTGGCAACAATAAGCGAATGGTCATTCCCCTTGCCCGGCGATTTGTTTGAACCGCTCGACCCACGCCTTGGGCTGGCGCTGCGGCCGGCCGTCGGCGGACAGGAAAGCGGCGGTGACCCGCCCGTCGGTCAATGTTTCAGTCCCGCGCATGACTCGCTGATGAATATGCACCGAGGCGGCGCGGATGGCGTCGATCGTGCTGACCACGACCAGATCGTCGCCGAGCCGCGCCGGACGCACATAGCGCAGGCTCACTTCGGCGACGGCATAGGCGCTGCCGGTGGCGGCGAGCTCGGCAGCCTGGTCGATCCCTGCCGCGCGCAGCATGTCCGATCGCGCGCGCTCCAGGAATTTGAGGTAGTTCGCGTAGTAGACGATGCCGAAGGTGTCGGTGTCCTCGAAATAGACGGTCAGCGCGAAGCGGTGCTCGGCCCCGTCAAAGCCGCCGCGGTAGGGGGTGTCGAGGGGGTGCGCGTCCATGCCGGCACCCTTAGCCAGCCGCGAGTCGCGGGCCAACCCTCGCCCGAGGGAGCGCGCTCAATTGGTCGCTCGAATCGGTTGACAAGGCCGAAAAAACCTTTGCAGTTCAAGCACCTCATTAATTCTGCGATTAATGCGAAGGGACGAATTTGGTCCGTCACCTGATCGGTTTGGGACTGCTTGCGGGAGGGGCTTCGATGGCGGTGGCGGGAACGGCTTCACCGGCGCTGATCGGGGTCCGGCGGGTGGTCATCGCATGCGAACCGAGCGTCGATCTCAGCGACGCCGAGCGGCGCGACATGTGCGACCAGCTGGTGCGCAAGGCCAGTCAGCTGACCAACCTCCCGGTGACCGCGGCAACCGCCGCCGACCTCGATCCGATGGGCTCTCGACACAGCCGCGAGCAGCTGATTTTGCGAGTCGAGACCACTGCCCGCACAGTCGATGCTGGGCGCAAAGCGGTGACATTCAAGGTGACTCCGCAGCGCCCGGCCCGTGCCATCGGCTCGCTGGCCCCGGTCACCTCGTCGGCATCGCTGGTGCGGGTCCAGGGCGACTGGATTTTGCAAGGCCCGATCACTGCGTTCGGCAAGCTGCTGGGAACGTCCGGTTCACGCAAATTGCACACGCCGATCACTTCGGATCAACCATAACGAATCAATTTGGGAGGGGAATGACGTGCCTAATCAAGACGCTTTCGCGAGCCAGCATGCGTATGAGCCCGAAGTTTTGACTGCTCCGAATACGCGCGCAGTCGACGCGCCCGACGCGACCGATATCTCGCTCGATCCTTATGCCGGCGGCGGGACCTACAACGGCCTCGACATCTACTCGCCCGAGGAAGCGGCGGACAATCTCAATCGCGCCGGGGTCAACTGGACGTTCGGCAATTTCGGCGCGCTCCACGATGGCGTGCTGACCTACGGTTTCTGGACCGAAGAACAGATCCGCGACAGCTACTATCGCGAGCCCGGCGCGGTCACGATCCTCGCCGATTCCTTCTACATCAACCGCGGCGACTTCGCCGAGTTCACTGCCGAGCAACAGGCGATGGCGATCCAGAACATCCAGCTGTGGGACGATTTGATCGCGGTCACTTTCCAGCAGGCGCCGGCGCCCGAAGCCGACATCACGTTCGGCTTCGTGCAGATGAGCCCGGCGGCCGGCGCGCACGCTTATTATCCGCAGGAAGAGGCGTTCAACGCCTATTACGGTACCGACGAGCTCGGCCAGACCGGCGGCGACGTGTGGGCCAATCTGCTTTACCAGGACTCCTTTTCCGGGGCCAACACCGAGATCGGCGCCTACGGCTGGTTCGCCATCACTCACGAGCTCGGCCACAGCCTCGGTCTCGCGCATGGCGGCGACTATAACGCCAGCGACGACAATGACGGCGACGGCCAGCCCGACCCGATCACCTACGAGAACGACGCCTACTTCGCGCAGGACACCCAGCAATACACCATCATGAGCTACTTCGACGGTGCCTACACCGGCCAGGTAGCGGTGCGCTGGACCGCCACCACGGGCAGCTTCATGTATGCCCAGACTCCGGCGGTGCACGACATCCTCGCGGTGCAGAACGTGTACGGCGCCGACTACACCACCCGCGCCGGCGACACCGTCTACGGCTTCAACAGCACCGCCGACCGCGCGGTGTTCGATTTCTCAACCAACACCGCCCCGATCGTCACCATCTGGGACGGCGGCGGCAACGACACGCTCGACCTGTCGGGGTTCAATGCCGATAACGTCATCGACCTCCACGAAGGCGCGTTCAGCAGCGCCGGGTACGAGATAAACGCCGATTATTACGCAGCGCGCGCGGCGCGGCTGGGCTGGGACCAGGACGACTTCAACGCCTGGTACGCCGCGCTTGGGCTCGGTCCGGACGGACGCCCGGTGGACAATATCGCAATCGCCTATGGCGCGGTGATCGAGAACGCCATCGGCGGCAGCGGCAATGACGTGATCATCGGCAACCAGGCCAACAACCGGCTGACCGGCGGGGCGGGCGCCGACATCTTCGTGTTCGAGGATGACGGCTCGCGCGACACCATCACCGACTTCCGCTCGCGGGTCGACCGCATCGACCTCAGCGACCTCGACGTGACCCGCCGTGACGTCCGCTTCGACGCGCGCACCGACACGCTGTGGATCGATACCGACGGGGTCGGCGGCTATGACATGAGCATCATCGTCCAGGGCCAGGACGTGAGCATCACGCGCGACATTATTTTCTAGGTCGCATTGCTCGTAAAATGGGGCGCCGCGGGACAGTCCGCGGCGCCCTTTTTTTTGCGGCTACCGGCGCCCTGCCTGCTCGATCAGGCGCATGATGTCGCCCTGCACAATCGCCATGTCGGCGAGGTGCATGCCCCAGCCGGGGATGAAAAAGCCCATCGCTCCCACTTCGCCGCCGATGCGGTCGGTGCGCTGGTGGCCGGGGTCGGCGTTGGTGCGCACCGACAGATAGCCACGGCGGCCATCGTTGATGCAGCGCGCCGAAACCAGCCCTTCGGCGCGCAGCCACGGCGACGGCGGCGGGCCTTCGCTCGACCAGGTGATCGGCCCGCCGGGGACGGGCAGCGCCGAGCGCGCGTAAAAATAGCTGTCGAGCGTCTCCCATCCGCGCGAGCCGGGGCGCGCGGGGTTGGTGCAGGCGACGGTCATCCCGGCCGCCGGGGCGATGCCGAACATCGCGCCTTCGGGCGGCGGATTGTTAACCCGGAAGCTGGTCCAGCTGAGCACGCAGCCGGTCTCGCCGGGGCGGCTGCACAGCGGCGTCGAGCGCAGCGTGCCGCCGACCAGTTTTCCCTCAGGCACTAGCAAGTTGAAGCCGGGAATGATTGCCAGCCGCAGTTGCCGCGCGGCCGGCTTGCCCTCGATTTCAAGCGCG
>NZ_JANPKO010000097.1:0-53238 GCF_031426035.1 Sphingomonas sp.
CGCCGACACCGTCCTGCTGTCGACCGCGGTGTTCACCGGTATCGCGGCGGGCACGCTGAGCGCGGCGGCATTCCAGCTCGGCACTGCCGCCAACGACGCCGGCGACCGCATCGTCTACGACAGCGCGACGGGACGCATCTATTACGACGCCGATGGCAATGGCGCGGGCGCGCAAGTGCTGTTCGCGCGGGTTACCGCCGGCACCGCGCTGACCGCCGCCGACTTCGTTGCGCAGGCCCCGGCGGCCGAGGCGGCCAAGACCGACGATGTGCCTGCCGGGCTCGACCTGTGGCGCGCCGGGGGCGGAGCGGGCGATGCGTTCGGCGCGATGACGGCGGGCGAGCGCCCGTACCAGCCGCTCGACTATTTCTTTGCCTGAGCGCACGACAGCGCCGAGCCGCGCGGCGCTAACATGCGATCATCCCTGGGACTGCGGCGGCGCGGTCGCGATTCGCCCGGCGATTTGAACCTGTGAGAGGAATTCTTTGTGCCCAGCCAATTGTGGACCGAATCTGCGACATCGGGCGATGACTTCCTGCTCGGCTTCAGCAACGACAGCCTGAGCGGCGGCGATGGCGACGATTTCATCCTCGGCGACAGCAGCGGGCAATACAACACCGGCACGCTGAACTCGCCGCTCTCGCCATACGGCCTGGACAGTTCGACGGCCCCGTGGTCGCTCGACGAGAACCCCTTCATCGCCAACAGCACGACCACCCCGCACACCTCGCTCTACGTGCTCGCCGATGCCGGCCAGATGCACTTCTCGTCGGTCACGGTCGGGGCCGGCCAGACGATCACCATTGATGTCGACTTCGGCTTCCATCCGATCGGCAGCGACACCGACGTCATCATCGACCTCTACGACTCGCTGGGCACCCTGATCGCGTCGAGCGACGATGAGACGCAGAGCCTCGGCGCAGGGGGCAGCGTCTCGGCCTTCGACCCCTACCTCAGCGTGACCAACACCAGCGGCGCCGCGCAGACCGTGGTCATCCGTTTCCGCGAAGCGGACAACGACCTGTTCGAGGGCGGTGAAACCTTCGTCGCCCATGTCTCCGTCAGTGGGCACGCGGTCGCCGCCCCGACCACGATGGGCAATGACACCATCCACGGCGGTGACGGCGACGATACCATCGCCGGGCAGGGCGGGAACGACATCCTGTATGGCGACACCGCAAACGACACCTTGTTCGGCGGCAGCGGCGCCGATTCGCTGGTGGGCGGGGCGGGCAACGATATCCTCGACGGGGGCAGCGGCACCGACGTCGCATATTACGCCGCCGCCGCCGCCGCGGTGACGGTCAACCTCGGCTTGGCGGGCGCACAGAACACGCTCGGAGCGGGAGTCGACACGCTGGTCGCGATTGAGAACGCCACCGGCTCGGCGTTCGCCGACACGCTGGCCGGCAACGCAGCCGCCAACACGCTCAACGGCTACCTCGGCAACGACATCCTGCGCGGGCTCGGCGGCAACGACACATTGCTTGGCGGGGAGGGCGCCGACGCGCTCGACGGCGGGCTCGGCAACGATGTCCTGAACGGCGGCAACGGCGTCGATGTCGCGACCTATTCCGCGGCGACCGCCGCGGTCAGCGTCAACCTCGCTTTGGCCGGGGCGCAGAACACCCTCGGCGCCGGCAGCGATGCGTTGACCGCGGTCGAGAATCTGATCGGCTCGGGCTTCGCCGACACATTGACCGGCAACGCCGGCGCCAACAGCCTCAACGGCTATCTCGGCAACGACATCCTGCGCGGCGCCGCCGGCAACGATTCGCTGATCGGCGGGGAGGGCGCCGACGCGCTCGACGGCGGGCTCGGCAACGATGTCCTGAACGGCGGCAACGGCGTCGACGTCGCGAATTATGCGACGGCGGCGAGCGCGGTCTACGTCAACCTCGGCATCGCCGCCGCGCAGAACACATCGGGCGCCGGCATCGACACGCTGGCCGGGATCGAGAATCTGATCGGCTCGGGTTTCGGCGACGTGCTCACCGGCAGTTCGGGCGCCAACACACTCAACGGCTATCTCGGCAACGACAGCATCAACGGCCGCGGCGGCAACGACACGCTGGTCGGCGGCGCGGGGATCGACATCTTCCAGTTCGACAGCGCGCTCAACGCCGCCACCAACGTCGACACCGTCACCGACTTCGTCGTCGCCGATGATTCCTTCTATTTGTCGCACGACATCTTCACCGGGCTCGGCGGCAGCACGGTCAGCACGGCCGAATTCCAGCTCGGGGCGTCCGCCAACGATGCCGCCGACCGCATCATCTACGACAGCGCGACCGGCCGCATCTATTACGATTCGGACGGCACCGGCGCGGCGGCGCAGGTGCTGTTCGCGCGCGTCACGCCGGGCACCGCGCTGACCCATGAGGATTTCCTCTCGCCATTGCCCGGCGCGGAAACCGCCCAGGCGCCGGTGCACGAGTCGATCGGCGCGCGCCCGTGGCTGGCGCTGGGCTCGGGGTTCAACGCCGCCGTCGCGCTCCATCACCCCGACTATCTCTTCGCGTGAGGCGATTGGCGGAGGCCGGCGCGGCTCCCTTGCCGCACCGCAGCATCCACCGTAAATCGCCGCGATGACCTCGACCAACGACATCCGCCGCGGCTTCCTCGATTATTTCGATGCGCACGGCCATGCGCGGGTCCCGTCGGCGCCGTTGGTCCCCCACAACGACCCCACCCTGATGTTCGTCAACGCCGGCATGGTGCCGTTCAAGAACGTCTTTACCGGCCTCGAAACGCGCCCCTACGTAACCGCCGCCTCGGCCCAAAAATGCGTGCGCGCCGGGGGCAAGCACAACGACCTCGACAATGTCGGCTACACCGCGCGCCACCACACCTTCTTCGAAATGCTCGGCAATTTCTCGTTCGGCGACTATTTCAAGGACCGCGCGATCGAACTCGCATGGACCCTCCTCACCAAGGAATGGGGCCTCGCGCCCGACCGCCTGACGGTCACCGTCTACCATAGCGACGACGACGCCCACGCGCTGTGGAAAAAGATCGCCGGCCTGCCCGACGAGCGCCTGATCCGCATCGCCACCAAGGACAATTTCTGGGCGATGGGCCCCGACGGCCCGTCCGGCCCGTGCTCGGAGATCTTCTTCGACCACGGCGACCATATCCCCGGCGGCCCGCCCGGCAGCCCCGACGAGGACGGCGACCGCTTCGTCGAGATCTGGAACCTGGTGTTCATGCAGTTCCTCCAGGCCAATGACGAAATCGTCTCGGACCTGCCCAAGCCATCGATCGACACCGGAATGGGGCTCGAGCGGATCGCCGCGGTGCTCCAGGGCGTCCACGACAATTACGACACCGACACGTTTCGGGCCCTGATCCACGCCTCGGAAGAACTGACCCGCACCAAGGCCGAGGGCGAGCAACAGGCGTCGCACCGCGTCATCGCCGACCACCTCCGCGCCGCGGGCTTCCTCGTCGCCGACGGCGTGCTCCCCGCCAACGAGGGCCGCGGCTATGTCCTGCGCCGGATCATGCGCCGCGCCATGCGCCACGCGCATTTGTTGGGTGCGAGCGAACCGCTGATGCACCGCCTCGTCCCCGCCTTGGTGGCGGAAATGGGCGCCGCTTACCCCGAGCTGGTGCGCGCCCAGCCGCTGCTCGAGGCGACCCTCGCCCAGGAGGAAACCCGCTTCCGCCAGACCCTCGTCAACGGCCTCAAGCTGCTCGACGAAGCGACCGCCGATCTATCCGAAGGCGGTACCCTCGCCGGCGAGACCGCGTTCAAGCTCTACGACACTTACGGCTTCCCCTACGACCTCACCGAGGACGCCCTGCGCGCGCGCGGCCTCGCCGTCGACCGCACCGGCTTCGACACCGCGATGGCCGCGCAAAAGGCCGCCGCGCGCGCCGCGTGGAAAGGCTCGGGCGACACCGCGTCGGACGATCTGTGGTTCGACCTCGCTGAGGAGTTCGGCGGCACCGAGTTCACCGGTTACTCGGGCCACGAAGGCGAGGGCATGGTGCTCGCGATCGTCAAGGACGGCGCCCGCGCCGAGAGCGCGTCACCAGGCGAAACCGTCCAGCTCCTCCTCAACCAGACGCCGTTCTACGGGGAAAGCGGCGGCCAGGTCGGCGACGCCGGAAAATTGTCTTCACTCAACGGCTTCACCGGCACTGTTGAGGATACATCGAAGCCCCTCGGCAAGCTCCACGCGCTATTGACCAAGGTCGAAAAAGGCGAGCTCAAGCCCGGCGACACCGTCCACCAGATCGTCGATGCCGACCGCCGCGACCGCGTCCGCGCCAACCACAGCGCCACGCACCTGCTCCACGCCGCGCTGCGCCGGCGCCTCGGCGATCACGTCACCCAGAAAGGTAGTTTGGTCGCCCCCGACCGCCTCCGCTTCGACTTCTCGCACCCTTCGGCGCTGTCGCCCGACGACATTTCCGCGATCGAGGCCGACGTCAACGCCCACATCCGCCACAACCAGCCGGTCACCACCCGCCTGATGACCCCCGACGAAGCCATTTCCGCGGGCGCGATGGCGCTGTTCGGCGAGAAATACGGCGACGAAGTCCGCGTCCTGAGCATGGGCCGCGACATCGAGGCCGATTACTCGGTCGAGCTGTGCGGCGGCACCCACGTCAATGCGCTCGGCGACATCCAACTCCTCAAGATCATCTCCGAAAGCGCGGTGTCGTCGGGCGTCCGCCGCATCGAGGCGCTCACCGCCGAGGCCGCGCGGACCTGGCTGGTCGAGCGCGAGACCCGCCTGCGCGAGGCCGCCGCCACCCTAAAGTCCGCCCCCGACGAAGTCCCCGCGCGCGTCGCCGCTTTGGTCGAAACCGCCCGCCGCCTCGAGCGCGAGCTTGCCGACGCCAAGAAAGCGCTCGCGATGGGCGGCGGCGCGGCCAAGACCGAAGCCGCCGGCCCCGAGCAAATCGGCGGCCACGCCTTCCTCGGGCAGGTCGTCGACGGCCTCGACCCCAAGGGCCTGCGCGGCGAAGTCGACGCGATGAAGCAGCGCCTCGGCTCGGGCGTCGCCGCGCTGGTCGCCATCAACGAAGGCCGCGCCAGCGTCGCCGTCGGCGTCACGCAGGACCTCGCGGGTGACGTCAGTGCGGTCGAGCTGGTCAAAGCCGCGGTGACCGCGCTTGGCGGCCAGGGCGGCGGCGGCCGCCCCGACATGGCGCAAGGCGGCGGCCCCGACGGCGACAAGGCGGAAGACGCGCTGCAAGCGGTCAAGGACGCCTTGGCCAAGGTCACAGCCTAAAAATCCTCCCTGCCGCGCAGCGGTGGGGAGGGGGACCATTCCCCGCAGAGGGAATGGTGGAGGGGCCAGCGGAGCCAAAGGGGAGGGTCCAGCGGAGCCAAAGGTGAGGGGCCAGCAGAGCGAATCGAGGAGGCGCTACGAATGAAAGCCACCCCAGCCTCGATGCGCAACGCAAGATTCCTGCGCCGCGCCATGACCCTGCCCGAAGTCCTCCTCTGGCGCCTGCTCCGCCGCTCGCCCAATGGAATCAAGTTCCGCCGCCAATATGCAGTCGGGCCGTACGTCGCGGATTTCTACTGCCCCGCGCGCAAGCTGGTGATCGAGGTCGACGGGTTCGCCCACGCCACCGGCACGCGTGGCGCGCGCGATGAAGTGCGCGACCAATGGCTGGCGGGGCAGGGGCTGGAAGTGATGCGTCTCCCCGCGCGCGAAGTGCTGGCCGATGCCAGCGCCGTGGCGGACGCGCTGCTGCGCTATTGCGGCACCCCCGGCCCCTCCACCCCTCAGCTGCGCTGAGCGGTCCCCCTCCCCACCGTTTCACGGCAGGGAGGACACCCTTTGCCCAAGGTTACACCCTAAAATCCTCCCTGCCGCGCAGCGGTGGGGAGGGGGACCATTCCCCGCAGAGGGAATGGTGGAGGGGCCACCGGAGCCAAAGAGCGGTGGGGACCGTTCCCCGCAGGGGGAATGGTGGAGGGCCCGACAACCGCAAGCAATTGTTCACCGCTCGGCAATAGGATCGCCGCGACCACCGCTCCCGCCGCAGGAACCCAGCTTATGCTCAGCCTGATCTTCGCCGCCGCGCTGCAGGGCCAGCCGGTCGTGATCACCCCCTCGCCGCCGCCGGTCGTGACCGCATCGCGGATCGCCCGCCCCATCGAGCAATCCGCGGTGACCACGCTCCACGTCCGCGTCGCCGTCGCCGGGCGCAGCCTGTTCGACGACACGCTGCGCGTCGGCCAAAACAGCGGCGCGAGCTTTTCGCAAACCCGCAGCGAGGCACCCGCTTTGCCCTGCGCCGGCTCTCGCCCTTATTCGGGCTCGACGCAGAATTCGCTGAACATCCAGCTCTATGCGCGGGACAATTCGCACCAGGGCCCGGGCTATTCGGTCAATGTCAGCTGGCAGCGCCCGGTCGCCGAGCCCGATTGCTCGGGCGAGGGGACGCGCGGGGTCCAGCTCAACCAGACCGTCCCGCTGGCTCCGGGCGAAAGCGTCACCATCCGCGGCGACGCCGGCCTGACGGTCACGCTCACCCGTCCCTGATCGCCCCCGAATTGCGCAACCGCGTCCCGCCGCAACCCATCCGTTCGTCCTGAGCGGAGGCCGCGGGCCGAAGTCGAAGGGCGCACCCACGGCGAACTCCATTAGCCCTTCGACTTCGCTCAGGACGAACGGGTTATCGCGCGCGAACTAGGTATCCCGCAGCCGCTTTCCGCCCAGCCGCGGCTCCACCGTCATCTCCGCCTCGGCCATGATCTCGCTGCGCAGCTGCGAGCGCTTCTCGTGGATGCTGGCGATCACCGGCCCCATCGCCAACCCGAGATCGACCAGCACCGCCTCGGACAATTGCAGCGACGCCTCGACCGTCTCGGGCACCGCGTCGGTCACCCCCGCCTTGTACAGCGCCGCGGCATGCGCGGTGTCGCGCGCGCGGGCGATGATCGCGAGGTCGGGGAATTGTCCGCGCAGGCGCCGCACCAGCCGCGCCACCAGCACCGGATCGTCCATCGTCAGCACGAGCGCAGCGGCGCGGTCGAGATGCAGCCGGTCGACCAGCTCGCCGCGCGCGACATCGCCGAACAGCACCGGGTAATTGCCCTCGCGCGCGGCGATCACGGCATCGACGTCGCTTTCCACCGCGACATACGCCCGGCCGTGCTCGCTCAGCATGTCGGCCACCATCCGCCCGACGCGGCCGAAGCCGAAAATCACCGTGCGCCCCTCCGCCGCCCCGTCGGGCAACGCATCGGCGCCCTCGCGGTCGACCCGCCGCGCCGCCGCGCGCCCGATCATCGCCAGCAGCGGCGTGACGGTCAGCCCGAGCGCGGTGACCGCCTGCCAGAAGCTCGCCGCATCCTGCACGATGACGCCCGCCGCGGCCCCGGCGCCGAGCAGGATCAGCGTGGTCTCGGACGGGCTCGCCATCAGCAGCCCGGTTTCGGCGGCGACCGCCGGGCGCGATCCCGACCAGCGCAGCAGGCTCGCGGTGACCACGGTCTTGATCGCCAGCACGCTGCCGAGCGCGATCAGCAGCGCCGGCCACTGGCGCAGCAGCAGCGGCAAATCGAGCCGCAGCCCGATGGTGATCAGGAACACCCCGAGCGCGAGCCCGCGGAACGGTGCGGTGACCACCTCGACCTCATGGCCATAGTCGGTCTCGGCGATCAGCACTCCCGCGATCAGCCCGCCGAGCAACGGCGACAGCCCGACCCACGCCGTCGCCAGGCTCGACAGGATCACCACCAGCAGGCTGATCGAAAGAAACAGCTCGGGGCTCTTGGTCCGCGCCGCCTGCGCGAACAACGGCGGCAGCAGCAGCCGGCCCGCGACCAGCATCGCCGCGATCATCGCCGCGCCCTGCCACACGACTTCGCCGAGCCCGGCCAGCGCCGCCCCGCCGAGCGTTCCGAACAGGAACAGCAAGGGCACCAGCGCGATGTCCTCGAACAACAGCATGGCGAAGGCGGCGCGGCCGACCGGGCTGGTGGTCCCCGCTATCGGCACCACCAAGGCGGTCGACGACATCGCCAAGGCCAGCCCGAGCACCACCGCCGCCGACGGCGAATTGCCGAGCAGCAGGAGCAGCGCGCCGATCAGCACCGCCGAGCCGAACAATTCGGCCGCGCCGACCCCGAACACCGCTTTTTTCATCGCGGCGAGGCGCTTGAAGCTCAATTCGAGCCCGATCGAGAACAGCAAAAGGACGATTCCGAAATCGGCGACCGGCGCGATTCCCGCGGGGTCGTTAATGCTTACCGCCTGCAGCCACGGATAGGCGTCCGCCAGTCCGCCGAGCAGGTGCGGGCCGGCGACGATGCCGACCAGGATGAAGCCGATCACCGGGTTGATCTTGAACCGCGCGAAGGCGGGGATGACGATCCCGGCGGCGCCGAGGATGGTCAGCGCGTCGGACATCGCGGGGGTGATCGCCATCGGCTCGGCCATGATCCGCGTTGTGGCAGGGCGCGCCGCGCCTGTCACCGAGCGGCGGTGACGATTTCGCTTTCAATGTAGGATTTCGTCTGTCAGCGTTCTTGGCGTCATGACGTCATCATTCGCGCGCACCGCCTGTCCTTGCTCCTAAAGTCGCAAAAATGGTCGCCTGCTACGGGACAATAGGGGCTTTAAGGCCGTGACAGCCCCGGGGTCAGCGCCCACCGACCTCGTGATTGTCGGCGGCGGCCCCGCCGGAGTGATGGCTGGGCTGCTGTTCGCCCGCGCCGGCTGCACCGTCCGCATCCTCGAAAAACACGCCGATTTCTTCCGCGATTTCCGCGGTGACACCGTCCACCCGTCGACCATGGAAATTCTCTCGCAGCTCGGCCTGCTCGAGCGGTTCCTCGAGCGCCCGCACAACCGCATCAACCGCGCCGAGCTGCGCATCGCCGGCCGATTATGGACGATCGGCGACCTCTCGCACCTCGATACCCCCGCGCCGTTCATCGCGATGATGCCGCAGTGGGATTTCCTCGATTTCCTCCGCGATGAAGCTGCGATTTACCCCGGTTTCCACCTCGCGATGGAGCGCGAGGTCGCCGCTTTCGTCGAAGCCGACGGCCGCGTCACAGGCGTCCGCCTGACCGACGGCTCGGAGCTATCGGCGCGGCTGGTGATCGCCGCCGACGGCCGCTCCTCGATCGTGCGGACCATGCTGCCGGTGGAAAGCCTCGGCGCGCCGATGGACGTGTTCTGGTTCCGCCTGCCCAAGGCGGAGAAAAGCGGCGAAGCGCTGCGCGGTTCGGTCCAGACCGGGCGGCTGATCGTGCTGATCGACCGCGGCGACTATTGGCAGTGCGCGTTCCTGATCCCCAAGGGCAAGGCCGACGAATTGAAAGCGCGCGGCATCGCCGCTTTCCGCGAGGAAGTGGCTGAGGCCGAGCCTGGGCTGGCCCAAAGCGCGGAATCGCTGCAGTCGCTCAACGACCTCCACCTTCTGAGCGTGTCGCTCGACCGCCTGATGCGCTGGCACCGTCCCGGGCTGCTGGCGATCGGCGATGCCGCGCATGCGATGTCGCCGATCGGCGGGATCGGCATCAATCTCGCCATCCAGGACGCGGTCGCCGCGGCGAACATCGTCGCCGGGCCGCTGGCCCGGGGCAGGGACGTCGATCCGCTGCTCGCCAAGGTCCAGCATCGCCGGATGTTTCCCACGCGCATGGTCCAGGCCGGGCAAAAGGCCGCGCAGGACCGCATCATCGGGCGCCTGCTGCAGCCGGGCCCGCCGCTGACGCAAGCGCCGCGCATCGTCCGCCTGCTCGACCGCTTGCCCTTATTGCGCCGAATCCCCGGCCGCCTGATCGGCCTCGGCGTGCGGCGGGAGAGGGTGCGCTCGCCGAAAGCCGCCTAAGCGGCGATCCCCTCGGCGGCCATGGCGGTCTCGAGGTTGGCGCGGATCGCCTCGAAGAATTGCTCGGTGGTCATCCACGGCTGGTCGGGGCCGACCAGGATCGCGAGGTCTTTGGTCATCTGCCCCGCCTCGACCGTCTCAACGCACACCCGCTCGAGTGTCTCGGCGAATTTGACCACGTCCGGCGTGTCGTCGAATTTGCCGCGGTACTTGAGCCCGCCGGTCCAGGCGAAGATCGACGCGATCGGGTTGGTCGAGGTCGCCTTGCCCGCCTGGTGCATGCGGTAATGGCGGGTGACGGTGCCGTGCGCCGCCTCGGCCTCGACGGTCTTGCCGTCGGGGGTCATGAGGATCGAGGTCATCAGCCCGAGGCTGCCGAAGCCCTGGGCGACGAGGTCCGACTGGACGTCGCCGTCGTAATTCTTGCACGCCCACACGAAATTGCCGCTCCATTTGAGCGCCGAGGCGACCATGTCGTCGATCAGGCGGTGCTGGTACTCGATCTTGGCGGCGGCGAACTTGTCCTTGAATTCGCCTTCGAACACCTCCTGGAAGATGTCCTTGAAGCGGCCGTCATAGGCCTTGAGGATGGTGTTCTTGGTCGACAGATAGACCGGCCATTTGCGGTTGTAGCCATAGGTCAGGCAGGCGCGGGCGAATTCGCGGATCGAGTCGTCGAGGTTGTACATCCCCATCGCCACCCCGGCGCCCGGATAGTCGAACACCTCATGCTCGACGATTTGGCCGTCCTCGCCGGTCCATTTCATAGTCAACTTGCCCTTGCCCGGGATGAGGAAGTCGGTCGCCTTATACTGGTCGGCAAAGGCGTGGCGGCCGATCACGATCGGGTCGGTCCAGCCGGGGATCAGCCGCGGCACGTTGGCGATCACGATCGGCTCGCGGAACACCACGCCGCCCAAGATGTTACGGATCGTCCCGTTGGGCGATTTCCACATCTGCTTGAGCTTGAATTCCTCGACCCGCGCCTCGTCCGGCGTGATCGTCGCGCATTTCACGCCGACGCCGTACTGCTTGATCGCCTCGGCCGCTTCGACCGTGATCTTGTCCCCGGTCTCGTCGCGCTTCTCGATGCCGAGGTCGAAATAGATCAGGTCGACGTCGAGGTAGGGCTGGATCAGCCGCTCGCGGATCCATTGCCAGATGATCCGCGTCATCTCGTCGCCGTCGAGCTCGACGAGCGGGGTCTTCACCTTGATCTTGGCCATGCGGCGTTCCTGCGAGCATTTGGGAGGTTGGCCCGCGCCTTAAGCAAGCGGCGGGGGCAAGGCAACGGGGCGGTTGTCGCTTCCCGCTTCGCTCTGTTAGGGAGGCGCCATGCCAGCCATCGACAAGCCCGACAGCCAGTTGACCGCGGTCAAATGGCGCTTTCCGTCCGTCCATCCCGAAGGGCGCAAATACGTCCTGATCGCCGCCGCGATCGCATTGTTCGTCTATTTTGTAATCAGCCATTTCTTCGGCTGGCTGCTGATCGGCGTGGCGATCTGGGTCGCCGCTTTCTTCCGCGATCCGATCAGGGTCACCCCGCAGAACCCCAAGCTGATCGTCGCCCCGGCCGACGGGCTGGTGACGATGATAACGCGGGTCGCCGCGCCGCCCGAGCTGGCCGGACCCGACGGGCTCGACGGTCAGTTCACCCGGGTGTCGATTTTCATGAGCGTGTTCGATGTCCACATCAACCGCTCGCCGATCGCGGGCCGGATAACCAAAATCGCCTATGTCCCGGGCAAATTCCTCAATGCCGACCTCGACAAGGCGAGCGAGGACAATGAGCGCCAGCATTTCCTGGTCGAGGGCAAGGACGGCCTCATGATCGGCTTTACCCAGATCGCCGGTCTGGTCGCGCGGCGCATTCTTGCCTTCGTCGCCCAGGGCGACAGCGTGGTTGCCGGCGAGCGCGTCGGGCTGATCCGCTTCGGCAGCCGCGTCGACGTCTATCTGCCCGACGGCACCGGGACGCGCGTGCTGCTCGGCCAGCGCACGATCGCGGGCGAGACCGTACTCGGCGAAATCGGGGTCGATCCGGCGCTCAGCGGGGCCAGCCAGTGACGCCACCCGGGCGGCAAGTCCGCGGCATCCCGCTGCGCGCGCTCGCCCCCAACGCGATCACCGCTTTGGCACTGTGCTTCGGGCTGACCGGAGTGCGGTACGGGATCGGTGGCGACTGGGGTCGCGCGCTGGGCTGCATCATTGTCGCCGGCGTTCTTGACGGGATGGACGGGCGCATCGCGCGGCTGCTGCGCGCCAACAGCAAGTTCGGCGCCGAGCTCGACTCGCTGAGCGACAATATCGCGTTCGGCACCGCGCCCGCGCTGATTCTGTTCCTGTGGTCGCTGCAATCGGCTCCCAAGTTCGGCTGGACGGTGGCGCTGGCGTTGGCGGTGTGCTGCGCGCTGCGCCTGGCGCGCTTTAATGCGCGGATCGATGCCGGGCCGCAGCCGCACAAGGAGGCCGGGTACAATACGGGGGTCCCGGCGCCGGTCGGCGCTGGCCTGGCGTTCGTCCCGCTCTATCTGTGGCTGATCACCGGTAACGATGCTTTCCGCAGCTGGGTGGTGACCATGCCGTGGACCCTGTTTATCGCCGCGCTGATGATCAGCAGCGTTCCAACCTACACCTGGTCGTCGATCCGCATCCGCCGCGAGTGGCGGCTGTTCGCCTTGGCCGGCGTGGCTCTGTTCGGAGCCGCTTTGCTCAACGAGCCGTGGCTGACCTTGCTTGCGATTTCCGTGATCTATCTGGCGATGCTGCCGTTGAGCCTGGCTGGCTACGCCCGCGTCAAGCGGCGGCGCGCAGCTGAGGCTCGGCCCGCAGGGTCCGCTGCTGGCGGGCGCTAACGCGCTGGCGGACCCGCAGCGCGACGGGGGTAGGCTGTATACGCGACGCGAGCGAGCGCCCGGCTAGCGCAGCGGCGATCTTCGCAAAATTGCCGTCGAGCGTGTCGGCAAGGGCGACGACGACCAGCCACAGCGTGGCGAGAAAGATGAGTGTGGCAAGCGCTGCGATCATTGTCGGTCTTCCCTTATTGAGGCGCTGAACCCGCTGAGTCCTGGTTTGTTCCGGGACGGCTGCGAGTGGCTCGGTTTAGCGGGACAATGTTCTCTTTATGTTCTCGCTTGTCAAGCGGGTCCGTCCGGTCGCCCCTTGAACCCCGCCGCGTCCTCGGCTAGAGGCGCGGCCATCCCACAGGCGGGTCTACATAAACCGGTGCCGGTCGCATGACCGGTCGCTCGGACCCGCCGAGGTTAAACCGGAAGGAGACTATCCTATGGCGACTGTTGTCGTCACGATGCAGCAATTGCTCGAGGCCGGAGCGCACTTCGGCCACCAAACCCATCGCTGGAACCCGCGGATGAAGCCGTATATTTTCGGCGACCGCAACGGCGTCCACATCATCGACTTGTCGCAGAGCGTGCCGCTGTTCGCGCGCGCCCTCGACTTCGTCCAGCAGAGCGTCGCGCGCGGCGGCAAGGTGCTGTTCGTCGGCACCAAGCGCCAGGCGCAGGACGCGGTCGCCGCGGCGGCCGCTGCGAGTGGCCAGCATTTCGTCAACCACCGCTGGCTCGGCGGCATGCTGACCAACTGGAAGACCATCTCCAACTCGATCAAGCGCCTCAAGAGCCTCGAAGAGCAATTGAGCGGCGACACCGCCGGCCTGACCAAGAAGGAAGTCCTCCAGCTGACCCGCGAGCGCGACAAGCTCGAGAAGTCGCTGGGCGGCATCCGCGACATGGGCGGCCTGCCCGACGTCATGTTCGTGATCGATTCGAACAAGGAAGAGCTGGCGATCAAGGAAGCCAATGTGCTCGGTATCCCGGTCGTCGCGATCCTCGATTCGAACAGCGACCCGCAGGGCATCGCCTTCCCGGTCCCCGGCAACGACGACGCCAGCCGCGCCATCCGCCTCTATTGCGAGTCGGTGGCCGAGGCCGCCACCGCCGGCCGCTCGGGCAACGCCCAGGCGCGCGGCGAAGACATCGGCGCGATGGCCGAGCCGCCGGTCGAGGCCGCGCTCGAGGCTTAGTCTGCTTCCTCCCCTCCCGCTCGCGGGAGGGGATCGAGGGGAGGGCCTGCCTTGCAAGGCGTCCAGCCCCTCACGACATTCCCTCCCCCAGCCCCTCCCGCCAGCGGGAGGGGGGCAAAAAGGAAAATTGAATGGCTGAGATCACGGCCGCTGCGGTCAAGGAACTGCGCGAGCGCACCGGCGCCGGCATGATGGATTGCAAGAAGGCGCTGGCCGAAAACCAGGGCGAGATGGAAGCGTCGGTCGATTGGCTGCGCGCCAAGGGCCTCGCTGCAGCCGCCAAGAAGGCCGGCCGCACCGCCGCCGAAGGCCTCGTCGGGGTTGCCGTCGAGGGCACCAAGGGCGCGGTCGTCGAAGTCAATTCGGAAACCGATTTCGTCGCCAAGAACGAGCAGTTCCAGGACTTCGTTCGCACCGTGTCGAAGCTTGCGTTGACGACCGGCGACGATGTCGCCGCGCTCAACGACACCGCGTTCCCGGCCGGCGGCACCGTCGCCGAGGCGCTGACCAACAATATCGCCACGATCGGCGAGAACCAGTCGCTGCGCCGCGCCGCGCTGCTCGAAGTCGGGCAGGGCGCGGTGGTGTCCTACGTCCACAACGCGGTCGCGCCGGGCCTCGGCAAGATCGGCGTGCTGGTCGCGCTCGAGAGCGCCGCGTCGGGCGACGCGGTGCAGGCGCTCGGCAAGCAATTGGCGATGCACATCGCGGCCGCCAACCCGCTGGCGCTCGACGCCGCGTCGCTCGACCCCGCTTTGGTCGAGCGCGAGCGCGGCATCGCGATGGAAAAGGCCAAGGAAAGCGGCAAGGCGCCCGCGATCGTCGAGAAGATGGTCGAGGGCGGGCTCGCCAAGTTCCGCAAGGACAATGCCCTGCTGTCGCAATTGTTCGTGATCGACGGCAAGACCCCGGTCGCCGACGTCGTCGCCGCCGCCGGCAAGGATGCCGGAGCGGACATCGCGTTGAAGGGCTTCGTCCGCTTCCAGCTCGGTGAGGGCATCGAGAAGAAGGAAAGCGACTTCGCCGCCGAAGTCGCGGCCGCTGCCGGCACCAACAAAGCCGAGCCGGTCGCCTGAGCTGCTTCCTCCCTGCGATTTCGCGGGGAGGGGGACCATCCGCAGGATGGTGGAAGGGACCTCCGGAGCAACCAGAACCCCTCCGTCAGCCTGCGGCTGCCACCTCTCCGCCAAAAGTCGGGGAGGATGCTCGCTTGGCAACGGGGCGGGTGCGCCATAGAAGCGCGCTCGCCCCTTTGCATATCGACCAAGGACACGCGCCCGCATGACCCGTCCCCGCTTCAACCGCATCCTCTTGAAGCTGTCGGGCGAGGCTTTGATGGGGACCAGCCAGTTCGGCATCGATCCCGCCGCGGTCGCCGGGCTCGCGGGGGAGATCGCCGCGGCTAAGGGACAGGGGCATGAACTGTGCCTGGTGGTCGGCGGCGGCAACATTTTTCGCGGGATGGCGGCGGCGGCCAAGGGCTTCGACCGCGCCAATGCCGATTACATGGGAATGCTGGCGACGGTGATGAACGCACTGGCGCTGCAGAACGCGCTGGAAAAGCAGGGCGTCGACACCCGCGTCCAGTCGGCGATCCCGATGGCCAGCGTGAGCGAGCCGTACATCCGCCGCCGCGCATTGAGGCACATCGAGAAGGGCCGCATCGTGCTGTTCGCCGCGGGCACCGGCAATCCCTATTTCACCACCGACACCGCGGCCGCCTTGCGCGCCGCGGAGATGGGATGCGACGCCTTGTTCAAGGGCACCAGCGTGGACGGCGTGTACACCGCAGATCCCAAGCTCGACCCCACGGCGACGCGCTTCGACACCTTAAGCTACGACCGCGTGCTGGGCGACAATCTGAAGGTAATGGACGCCGCCGCGGTGGCTTTGTGCCGCGACAATAATATCCCGATCGTCGTGTTCAACGTGCGCCAGCCGGGCAACCTCGCCGAGGTGCTGGCCGGGCGCGGAACCGCGACGGTGGTTCAGAACGGAGACTGACAAATGCCTGCAACGATGGACAAAGCCGATCTGCAACGCCGCATGCACGGCGCGGTCGAGGCGTTGAAGCACGATCTCGCCGGCTTGCGTACGGGGCGTGCCTCGACCGCTTTGCTCGATCCGGTCAATGTCGAAGTTTACGGAGCGACCATGCCGCTCAACCAGGTCGCCACGGTGTCGGTGCCCGAAGCGCGGATGATCTCGGTGCAGGTGTGGGACAAATCGAACGTCCAGCCGGTCGAGAAAGCGATCCGCTCGGCGGGGCTCGGGTTGAACCCGATCACCGACGGCCAGATGATCCGCCTGCCGATCCCCGATCTGACCGAGGAGCGGCGCAAGGAGCTCGCCAAGCTGGTCGGCCAATATGCCGAGAAGGCGCGGATCGCGGTGCGCAACGTCCGCCGCGACGGGATGGAGCATCTGAAGACCGACGAGAAGAAGCACCAGATCAGCGAGGACGAGCACAAGCGGCTCGGCACCGAGGTTCAGAAGCTGACCGACGACACCATCCGCGAGATCGATGCTGTTGCCGATGGCAAGGAAGCGGAAATCCTCGGCAAGTGAAGGTGCCCCAAAAACCGTTCATGTCGAGCGCAGTCGAGACACGCCCCTCGACGTCGCTCGGGACGAACGGAGGTGGTGACGGCCCCCGCCACGTCGCGATCATCATGGACGGCAACGGCCGCTGGGCGGCGCAGCGCGGGCTGCCGCGGGTGGCTGGCCATCGCGCCGGGGCCGAGGCGGTGCGCAAGACGCTGCGCGCCGCGGCCGAGCACCAGGTCGAGGTGCTTACACTGTATGCGTTCTCGTCCGAGAATTGGCGGCGGCCGGAAGAAGAGGTCAGCGACCTCAAGGGACTGCTCGGTTATTATCTCGAGCGCGAGCTCGATGCGCTGGACAAGGAAGGCGTCCGCCTGCGGTTGATCGGGGATTATCGCGCGTTCGGGCCCGAACTGGTCGCGCGGCTCGACAAAGCGGTCGAGCGACTGTCCGGAAACAGCCGGCTGACGCTGGTCGTCGCGCTGAATTACGGCGCCCGCGCCGAACTGGTCGCGGCCGCGAAGAGCCTGGCGGGCCAGCCGGCGGAAGCGATCGATGAGGCCGCGTTCGCGGCCGCGCTCGACACCGCCGGCCTGCCCGAGCTCGACCTTCTCATCCGCACCTCGGGCGAAGTGCGGCTGTCCAATTTCCTGTTGTGGCAGGCGGCTTATGCCGAATTGCTGTTCGTGCCGACGCTGTGGCCCGACTTCGATGAGGCGTGCTTCGCTGCCGCGCTGGGCGAATTTTCCGCCCGCCAGCGCCGTTTCGGTGGCCGGTGAACGACCTCATCACCCGCAGCCTGACCGGCGCCGCGCTGATCTTGCTGGCGCTGATGGCGGCGGTGGTCGGCGGCTATTTCTTCGCCATCCTGGTCGCCGCCGCGGCGACCGCGGTGTTCTACGAATGGATGCAGCTGGTGCGCGGCAAGGGCGCGGCGTGGAGCATCGGCGGGTTCGTCTATGCGCTGTTGCCCGCGCTGGCGCTGCTGTGGATCCGCGACCGCGCCGATAACGGGCTGGGGCTGGTGCTGTGGGTGTTCATCGTCACCTGGGCGACCGACATCGGCGGCTATTTCGTCGGCCGCGCCTTCGGCAAGCGCAAGCTGGCGCCGGCGATCAGCCCGGGTAAGACCTGGGCCGGGCTGTACGGCGGAATGGCGGCGGCGGCGCTGCTCGGCGGCGGCTGGGTGCTGTATGCGGGGCTCGACCGCGCGCTGTTTGCGCTGGCGCCGCTGTTCGCGATCGCCGCGCAGGGCGGGGACCTGTTCGAAAGCTGGCTCAAGCGCCGCGCGGGGGTCAAGGATTCGGGCGACATGCTGCCCGGGCACGGCGGGGTGTTCGACCGCCTCGATGGATTGCTGCCGGTGGCGCTGCTGACCGGCATTGCGGTGATTGCGGGCGCGGTATGAGGCGCACGGTTTCGATTCTGGGCGTGACCGGCTCGGTGGGGAGCTCGACGCTTGATCTGATCGAGCGCGCGCCCGAGCGGTTCGAAGTGGTGGCGCTGACCGCGGCGAGCAATGTCGCGGCGCTCGCCGACGCGGCGTTGCGCACCAATGCCACGCTCGCGGTGATCGCGGACGAAGCAAAGCTCGGCGAGTTGCGCGAGCGGCTGACGGGGAGCGGGTGCACTGCCGCGACCGGGGACGAGGCGCTGCTCGAGGCCGCGGCGGGCGGGGCCGAGTGGGTGATGGCGGCGATCGTCGGCTGCGCCGGGCTGCGGCCGGTGATGGCGGCGCTCGAGGCCGGGCGCACGGTGGCGCTGGCGAACAAGGAAGCGTTGGTCAGCGCGGGCGCGCTGATGACCGACGTGGCGGCCCGCTCCAACGCCGTTCTGCTGCCGGTGGACAGCGAACATAACGCTATTTTCCAGTGCCTTGCTGGAAGCAGGAGCGAAGACGTCTCAAGGTTGCTGTTGACCGCCAGCGGGGGGCCGTTCCGCACGTCGAGCGAGGCTGAGATGCGCGCCGCGACCCCGGCCCAGGCGGTGGCTCATCCCAATTGGTCGATGGGCGCCAAGATCTCGGTCGATTCGGCGACGCTGATGAACAAGGGGCTGGAGCTGATCGAGGCACACCATTTGTTCGGGCTGCCGTCGTCGCGGATCGACATCGTGATCCACCCCCAGTCGGTAATCCATTCGCTGGTCGAGTTCGTCGACGGCTCGATGCTCGCCCAGCTCGGCGCGCCCGACATGCGGGTGCCGATCGCCTATGCGCTGGCGTGGCCCGAGCGGATGGCGACGCCGGCCGAGCGGCTCGACCTCGCGGCGATCGCCCGGCTCGACTTCGCGGCGCCCGACCCGGTGCGCTTCCCGGCGCTGCGCCTGGCGCGCGAGGCACTGGAAGCGGGCGGCACCGCGCCGGCCGTGCTCAATGCCGCCAACGAAGCCGCGGTGGCGGCCTTCCTGGGCGGCGCGATCGGCTTCGCCGACATCGCGGAACTGGTTGCAAAGGCGCTCGAAAACGCCGAGAGCGCCCCGCCGCGCTCGATCGACGAGGTGATGGCCATAGACGGCTCGGCGCGCGCCCGCGTCGGCGCTCTGATTTCCGAAGGCTGCTGCACCTGATGCTTGCCCAACCGCCCCTGTGGTTCATCCTCGTCGCGTTCATCGCGGCCTTGGGGCCGTTGGTGTTCATCCACGAGCTGGGCCATTACCTCGTGGCGCGCTGGTTCGGGGTCGGCGCCGAAACCTTTTCGATCGGTTTCGGCAAGGAAATCGCCGGGTGGAACGACCGCCGCGGCACGCGGTGGAAGATCGGCGCGATCCCATTGGGCGGGTACGTCCGCTTCGTCGGCGACGAGGACGGGGCGAGCCAGCCGGCCGACCAGCAGGCGCTGAGTCCCGAGGATCGCGCCCGCAGCTTCCATTTGAAGCCGGTGTGGCAGCGCTTTTTGATCGTGCTCGCCGGCCCGCTCGCCAACTTTCTGCTGGCGATCCTGATTTTCGCCGCGTTTTTTGCAGCACTCGGCGTACCGCGTACGCCCAATGTGGTGGGCTCGATCCAGCCCGGCAGCGTCGCCCAGCAGGTCGGCCTGGCCCCGGGCGACCGTATTACCGAGATCGCCGGGCAGGACGTCGCCAGCTTCGAGGATTTGCGCCGGATCGTGGTGTTGCGCCCGGGCGAGCAGGTGCTGATCCGGCTCGAGCGCGACGGTGCGCCGCGCCAGGTCGAGGCCAGGCTCGGCGTGCACTCGGAGCGCGATGAATTCGGCCAGACCTTTCGCACCGGACTGCTCGGCGTGATGGCCAGCGAGCGGGTGATGGAACGCATCCCGCCGCTCGAGCTGATACCCGCGGCGACCTCCTATACGGTCGGGCTGACGCGCTCGATGATTGACGGCCTGGCGCAGATCATCACCGGGCGGCGCTCGACCGATGACTTGGGCGGGCCGCTCAAGATGGCGCAGATTGCCGGCCAGCAAGCCAGCCTCGGCCTGTTCGAATTCATCCAGCTGCTCGCGATCTTTTCAATTAATCTGGGATTCATCAACCTCTTGCCAGTCCCCATGCTGGATGGCGGACACCTCGTTTTCTACGCCGTCGAGGCGGTCCGCCGGCGGCCGGTCAGCGTGAAGGCGCAGGACTGGGCATTTCGAGGCGGCCTCGCGCTGCTCCTCGCTTTGCTCGTCTTCACCACGGTCAACGACCTGGATTCGTTCGGGCTATGGGAGCGGCTTGGGCGCTTGATTGGCTAGAGCGCTTGGGGCAGGGGGACAACCTATCGCGGCACGCCTGGCGGCCGGCGAAATTCACAAAGGGCGGGAACAGCGTGATTTCAGGAACGAAGACCAACGGCAAGCGCACGGGAGCGATCCTCCTGGTCGGCACGATCCTGGGCGGCTGGTCCGCGCCGCTATTGGCTCAGGACGCGACCGTCCCCGCGACCGAAGCTCCGGCCACCGAAGCGCCCGCCGCTGACGCCCCCGCCACCGAAGCTCCCGCCACCGAAGCCCCCGCGACCGAAGCGCCCGCCGACCAGCTCGCCCCCGCGCCGGCCGAGCCAGCGCCGGCCCCGGCCGAAACCGCGGCGCCGGCGACTGCCCCGGCAACCACGCCGGCAACCACCACGCCTCCCGCCGCGCAGACGGTGTCGCTGACCGCCGCTCCGCGCTCGGGGACCATCCGCTCGATCGCGGTGCGCGGCCACGAGCGCCTCGAGCCCGAGACCGTGCGCTCCTACGCCAACCTCGCGCCAGGCCAGGAGTACACCGCCGAGACGCTGGATACGGCGCTCAAGGCGCTCTACGCGACCGAGCTGTTCGCCGATGTCACCATCACCGGCGCCGAGACCGGCGATATCGTCGTCAACGTGCGCGAGAACCCGGTCATCAACCGCATCGTGCTCGAGGGCAACAAGCGGCTGAAGTCGGACAAGATCCTGCCCGAGATCAAGCTTGCGCCGCGCCAGATCTTCACGCGCTCCAAGGCGCGTGCCGATGTCGAGCGGATTATCGAACTGTACAAGCGCCAGGGCCGGTTCGCGGCGCGCGTCGAGCCCAAGACGGTCCAGCTCGACCAGAACCGCGTCGACCTCGTGTTCGAGATCTACGAAGGCGACAAATCGCGCGTGCGCGGCATCAACATCATCGGCAACGAGGCGTTCGGCGACGACCGCCTGCGCAAGGAGATGTACACGCGCCAGGCCGGCGGCTTCCTCGGCTTCATGAAGTCCAACGACAGCTACGACCCCGATCGCCTGGCGGCCGACCAGCAGAAGCTCCGGGCCTATTATTTGACCCAGGGCTATGCCGATTTCCGCGTCGTCTCGGCGCTTGCCGAGCTGACCCCCGACCGCCGCGACTTCGTCATCACCTACGTCGTGGAGGAAGGCGAACGCTACAAGTTCGGCGCGATCGAGGCCGAAAGCGAGCTGCGCGACCTGACCGCCGAGCGGATCAAGACGATGCTCAAGATCGAGCCGGGCAGCTGGTTCGATGCCAAGAAGGTCGAAGACGCCGTGACCGGCCTCAACGAGGTCGCGGGCGGCCTCGGCTACGCATTCGCCGACATTTCGCCGTCCTACGATCGCGACGCCGAGAAGCGCCTGATGAACATCACGTTCCGGGTCGGCGACACCCCGCGCGTCTACGTCGAGCGGATCGACATCCAGGGCAATACGGTGACCCGCGACAAGGTCATCCGCCGCGAGTTTCGCTTGAACGAGGGCGACGCGTTCAACGCGATCAAGATTAAGCGCAGCCAGGACCGCATCCAGTCACTTGGCTATTTCCAGGAGAAACTGGAAATCAAGCAGACCGAGGGCTCGGGCCCCGACCGCGTCGTGCTGGGCCTCGACCTCGAGGAGAAATCGACCGGCCAGCTGCAGTTGTCGGCAGGCTACTCGAGCCTCGAGAAGTTCCTCGTCAACGTCGCCATCGAGCAGAACAATTTCCGCGGCATGGGCCAAAGCCTGAGCGCCGCGATCAATTACTCGCGCTACTCGAAGGGCGTGCAGCTGGGCTTCATGGAGCCGCACCTGTTCGACCGCAACATCCTGCTCGGGGGCGAAATATACCGCCGCGACTACAACAGCTTCAACTTCGTCGGCGGCGAGCGCAACACGACCTATTCGCAGACCAGCACCGGGATGGCGACGCGGCTCGGCTTCCCGATCACCGAGTTCATCACCTTCGGCACCCGCTATTCGTTCGTGCAAGACAAGATCACGCTCGACAAGGACCTGTTCTACACCGATCCGGACGGCAACGGGCCGCTCGACGAACAGTGCGACCCGGTGCGCGCCGGCACCTATTTGTGCGATGAAATCGGCAAGCGGATCACGTCGACCGTCGGCTTCTCGATCGCCTATGACGACACCAACAGCATCCGCCCGACACGGGGCCAGCGCGGCGTGCTGTCGCAGGATTTCGCGGGGCTTGGCGGCGACGTTAAATATATCCGCACGCGGATCGACGGGACCAAGTATTTCTCGTTCGGCAGCGGGTGGATTTTCTCCGCGCACGGCGAGGGCGGGATCATCCAGGCGCTGCAGAAGTCGCCGGGGCCCGGGCGCGACGCAATTCGCATCACCGATCGCTTTTTCGGGCCGCAACTGCGCGGGTTCGATATCCGCGGCATCGGTCCGCGGGTGCGGCGCGTGCCCTACGACATCGAGGGCGAGCTGACCTCGAACACCAAGCAGGTCAGCGATGCGCTCGGCGGGCGCGCCTACTACATGGGCCGGCTCGAGCTTGAGGTGCCGGTCAGCGCGTCGATCCGCAACCTCGGCCTGCGCCCGTCCGCGTTCGTCGATGTCGGCTCGGTGTTCATGCTCAAGCAGCCGCGGCTGACCGACGTCGTCGGCACCTGCGTCCCGACCAGCACCACCACCGGTGGCAGCATCATCATTCTCGAGCCCGGCGAGGACTGCCCGGCGGTCGGCTACACGCGCTCGCCCGGGTACAAGGAATTCTATCTCGGCGATTCCGGGCGGCCGCGGTTGTCGGTCGGGATCGGCTTCAACTGGACTTCACCGTTCGGGCCATTGCGCATCGACCTTGCCAAGGCGCTGCTCAAGCAGGACGGCGACGACACCAAGCTCTTCAGCTTCAACGTAGGAACCCAATTCTGATGCGAAACATTATCCTTATCAGTGCACTAGCTGCCACCGCTGTGGCGCTTCCTTCGGTCGCTTCGGCGCAGCGCGCGCCGGCCGCGGTGATCGTCGTGGTCGACACCGACCGCGTCTATCGCGAATGCACCGCGTGCCGCACCGCCCAGACCAGCCTGCAAGGCCAGGTCACCGCGCTCCAGACCCGCCAGCAGACGCTCGCCAACGGCCTGCGCCCCGAGGGCACCGCGATCCAGAACGCGATCACCGCGCTCGCCGGCAAGGCGCCTGACGCCGCGCTGCGCGCCCGCGTCGACGCGTTCCAGAAGCGCCAGGAAACGGCCAACCAGGAGCTCGGCCGCGCCCAGCAGAATTTGCAGTCGGTCCAGGCCAATGTCCTGCGCCAGATCAACGAGCGGCTGAACCCGGCGATCAACCAGGTGATGACCGCGCGCGGCGCCAACCTCGCGGTCGATACGGACGCCACGCTGGCTCGCTCGCAGGGCCTCGACGTCACCGCCGACGTGCTGGCGGCGCTCAACCGCACTTTGCCGTCGGTCAGCCTGACCCCGCTGCCGCAGGCGCAGCAGCAGACCACCCCGGGCCGGTGAACGAGGCTGCGGCAGGGGGCGCCGCCGGCCGTACGCTAGACGTGCGGCAGGTGATGGCCGCCCTGCCGCACCGCTACCCGATGCTGCTGGTCGACCGGGTCGAAAGCCTGGTCGCCGACGAGCGGATCGTCGCCATCAAGGCGGTGACCATCAACGAGGGTTTCTTCCAGGGCCATTTCCCGGGGCGGCCGATCATGCCGGGGGTGTTGATCGTCGAGGCGCTGGCGCAGGCCGCGGGCGTGCTCGCGGTCGAGAGCCTGGGCCTCGCCGGGTCGGGTAAGCTGGTCTATTTCATGGCCATCGAGGGCGCCAAGTTCCGCTTGCCGGTCGAGCCCGGGTGCCTGCTGAAGCTCGAGGTCGAGTTTGTCCAGAAGCGCGCAAGCGTGTGCAAGTTCGCGGGGCGCGCGACGGTCGACGGCAAGCTCGCCGCCGAAGCCAATTTCACGGCGATGATCGCGGATCCGCCGGCGGCCTGACCCGCCAGCCGGTGCCTGACGGCTCGACCCGGAACGCGTCGCCGAATGCGGTCAATTTCAGGATTTCGGAAGGTATCGCGTCTGCGAGCACTTGCCCGCAATCGACCAGCAACGCGCGGTCGAAGCTGGCGAGCTGGGCGAGGTCGTGGAGCGCGACGATCGCGGCGCTGCCGCTGGTTACCGCGCCGCGCAGGATAGCGAGCGTGCGCACCACCCAATAGGGATCGAGGTTGGAGAGCGGCTCGTCGAGCAGCAGCAGGCGCGGGCGCGGGGCCAGGGCGCGGGCCAGCAATACCCGCGCCCGCTCGCCGGTCGAGAGGCGGTCGATTGGGCGACTTGCGAGGTCTTCCAGTTCGAACTCGGCGACCAGCTCGTCGATCCGGTCGGGATCGGGTCGGGGCAGGCCGAGGGCGATCACGTCGCGCGCCGCAATCGGCCAGGTCATAGCGCGCGAGGCGGGGAGGAAGGTCAGCAGGTGGGGGCGCCGCGCGGGGGGCGCCTGGCTCGCGACTTCGCTGTCGATCACCACGCTGCCACCGTCTTTCTCAGCATCGGCGAGGGCTCGCAGCAGGCTGGTCTTGCCGCCGCCGTTGGGGCCGATCAGCGCGATCAGCGCGGGGGCGGGGACGGCGAGGTCGGTCGGGGCGAGGCGCCCGGCAATGGTTACGGCGTGTGCTTCGAGCAATGACGTCATGACGTCACTCCGCGGCGCATGGTGACGACGATCCACAGGAACAGCGGGGTGCCGGCGACGGTGGTCAGCACGCCGACCGGGATCGCGCGGCCGGGCGGGCCGAGGCGCAGCGCGAGGTCGGCGAGGATCATCAGGGTGGCGCCGATCACGGCCGCCGGGAGCAGCGCGCGACCGGGGTGGCCGCGGGTGATCCGCCGCGCCACGAACGGCGCGAGCAGGCCGACGAAGCCGATCGCGCCGCACACCGAGACGCAGGTGCCGACCGCGATCGCGCTGAGTACCACCACCTGCACGGTGATCCGGCGCGGGGCGAAGCCGGTCGAGGCGGCGACATCGTCGCCGAGCGCCATCAGGTCGAGCGCGCGGGCGTGGCGGGCGAGGAATGCGCAGGCGAGCGTGGCGGGGACCAGCGCGGCGGCGGTCTGGGGCAGGCTGCGGTCGACGAAGCTGCCCATCAGCCAGTCGAACGCATCGTAGAAGGCGAACGGGGAGGGGGCGAGCGCGAGCATCAGGCTGGTCGCGGCGCCCGCGGCGAGCGCGATCGCTAGCCCGGCAAGGAGCATCGTCGCGCCCTCGGCCCGGCGCCCGGCGAGCAGCAATAGCGCGAGCAACGCAACCGCGGCCCCGCCGGCGCCCCAGCCGGCCAAAGCGAGCGGGTTGACGATCCCGAACCAATATCCGCCGAGCACCGCGCCCAATGCCGCGCCGCTGCTGCTGCCGGTGATGTCGGGCGAGGCGAGCGGATTGGCGAACAGCGCTTGCAGCGCGGCGCCGGTCATCCCGATCACCGCCCCATAGCCGAGCGCGAGCAAGGTGCGGGGCAGGCGGATTTCGGTCAGCAGCAGGGTGGCGAGGCCGGGGTCGCCGCGCTGGAGCTCGATCAGGGGCGCGGCGGGGAGCAGGAGGTGCAGCGCGGCGAGCAGCGCGGGCATCAGCAGCAAGGGCCACCAGCGTGTCACCGCGCAAGCGCCCGCAGCCGCTCGATCTCGGGGATCATCAGCGGTCCCATGCAGGTCCACGGGCGGCCGTCTGTGACGATCCGCCGCGCCTTGGCCCGGCGCACGACCGGATGGTCGAGCCAGCGCGCGCCGCGCGACACCTGGCCGAGACGATAATCGCTGTGCACCAGCACCTTGGGCGGGTCGATGAGCAAGGTTTCGAGGCCGACCTTGTCGCCGACCGCGCGTTGCTCGAGCCCGGCCAGCCGCAGCCATTGCGCGCCGGCGCCGCCCGGCACGAGGCTGTCGCCCGAGCCCGACAGCCAGATCGTGTCGTGCCCCGTGCGCGGGCTGGCGCGGCGCAAGACGGCGAGGCGGGCCAGCCATTGATTGGCGCGCTGCGGTGCGCCCAGCGCGCCGGCGACGCGGCGCAGGTTGGCGGCGACATCGTCGAGCGAACTCGCCGGGGCGAGGGCGAGTGATCCGATCCGCATCCGCCCGGCGATCAGCTTCGATGCGCGGCCGCCGCCGCCCATCGTCAGCACGAGGCTCGGGCGCGTGACGAGCACCTGCTCGATCGAGCCGTGATTGACGTGGTGCGGCTTGGCACGCTGCCACAGCGGCGATTCGCGGCGGTCCTGCGCGAGATAGCTCACGCTGGCGACTTCGCCTGGACGCGCGAGCAGCAGCAGATACTCGTCCGTGCACAGGTTGAGCGAGGCGATGCGCGCGCTGCTAACGGCGAGCAGCAAGGCGAATGCCGACATGCGCGCTCCTCCCCTCGGTGCGATAGCCGAATACTTCCTGGTAGCGCTCGTCGAAGGCATTGGCGACGCGCGCGAACAGCTCGGCCCGCTCGGTCAGCGCGTACGCCAGGCGGCCGCTCGCCAGCCAGTAAGCGCCGAGGCGGACGGTGGGGGCGGGGAAGAAATCGAAATCGCGGTCGGTGCGCGCGCCGGTGTAGGCGAGCGACGCGCCATAGGTCAGGCGCCCGCCCGCGCCGTCGAGCGCGACTGAACCGCTGTGCTTGGGGCGGCGGGTTTCGCGCACGTCGCCGGGCTCGGACGCGTCGAGATAGGCGTAGTAAGCGGTCAGGCGGAACGGCTTGAACGCGTAGCCGAGCTCAGCCTCAACCCCCGAGCGGCGGCTTTTGCCGGGGCGGTTGGCGGTGGTGAAACGGCCGCTGGGGGCATCGAAGGTATCGATAATCTCGTCGGTGAGGCGCTGGCGGTACCAAGTCAGCGCGCCGTGTAGCTCGCCTTTGCGGTAGCGCAGCGCGGCTTCGACGCCGCGCGAGCTTTCCGGCTGAAGCGATGGATTTCCAAGGAAACTCCCGGGAAAAAAGCCGAACAGGTCGAAGAAGGTCGGTTGCGCGATACCTTCGCCGTAGGACGCCGCGAGCGACCAGCCGCCGCCGAGCTCGCCGAGCAGCGAGGCGCGCAGCGAGGTGGCGTCCTTGAAGCGGTTGAAGCGGTCATGGCGGAGCGCGACATCGCCGACCAGCGGACCGGCCTCGGCGCGCCATTCGACAGTCACTGCGTCGTGGCGGCGGCTCTGGTCCTGGTTGGTCGCGCCGAAATAGATCTGGTCGCGGGCGCGAAAATCCTCGTCCTCGCGGTCGAGTGCGGCGACCAGGGTGTGTGCTGCGCCGGCGAAGGCGAAGCGATGTTCGAGCTGGCCGGCGAACGTCAGGCGCTGCCCGCGCGTGCGGTTGATCTCGTCGCCGGCAACGATGTTGCGGTTGGACGAGCCGAGCAGCGCGATCGACAGATCGCCCGACCAGGCACTGTCCTGCGCTCCGAAGCGGCTCCACAGGCGCCCGGCGAGCAGGCGGTTGCGATTGGTGTCGAGCGTGTCGCGCCGCGCGCCGGTCAAGGCGTCGAGGCCGTCGAACTGGCTTTTGCCGGTGAGCGCCAGCCCCGCTGCGCCGAGCTCGATGCCGGGGCTGACTTGCCAAGTGCCGCGCAGGCGGCCGGAGAGGTTGCGGTAGCCGTCGCGGTCGCCCTCGCCGTTGAAGCTGTCGATGCCGCGTGCACGCTGCCAGCCGAGGCCAAGCGAGAGTGCGGCGCTGTCCGAGCGGATGCCGCCCGAGGCCGACGCGCGGCGGAAACCGAACGAGCCGGCTTCGCTGGCGGCGGCCCAGCCCTGGCGGTCCTCGCCGTCGATCGCGATCACCCCGCCGATCGCTTCCGAGCCCCACAGCGCCGATTGCGGCCCGCGCACGACCTCGATGCGGGAGGCGAGGTCGGCGTTGAGCAATTCGAAGCGCGCGGTGTTGCCGGCGGCGGGGTCGTTGACGCGGATGCCGTCGATGAACAGCAAGGTGTGGTTGGCCTCGGCGCCGCGGATACGGACCTCGGTCAGCGAGCCGGCGGGGCCGGAGGTGGCGATTGCGGCGCTGGGCGTCAGCCGCAGCAAAGCAGGAACCAGCGGCTCGCCGAGGCGCGCGATGCGCTCGGCGTCGAGGACGGTCGCGCTGGCGGCGGTGGCGGCCGCCTCTTCCGGCGTGCGGGCGGCGGTGACGATGATGTCGGTGGCGATGGCTTGCATGGTCGTGTCCCTTCGATGACGAACATGTCGTCACCGAGGGATCCGGCTTGCTTGACGCGCGGCCCGACCCACGCTCCACGGCTGGACCCGGCCGGGAAGACGGACGACGGACCGTGGCAAGTGTCTGACTGGCATCGGCGGGGCCGAGGCTTACAGTTGCGGGCACAGCGCCGGTTTCGCACCGGCTTCCTTCTTGGCCGGCGGCCGTGACCGCCGGACCATGGTCCTGGCCGCGGTGCTACGGCGGGGCGCCAAGCCTTGTCAATTCGGGCCGCCTTCGCTAGGGGGCCGCGACACTTGATGCTGGTCGGAAACCAGCGCCAATCTCAAGGACATCTACGATGAAATCCGAAACCCACCCCGATTATCACATGATCACGGTCCAGATGACCGATGGCAGCAAGTTCCAGACCCGCTCGACGTGGGGCAAGGAAGGCGACACGCTGACCCTCGACATCGACCCCTCGGTCCACCCGGCGTGGACCGGCGGCAAGTCGAGCATGCTCGACACCGGCGGCCAGGTGGCGCGCTTCAACAAGCGCTTCGGTGGTCTCAGCCTCAGCAAGAAGTAACGCCGTGATCCGCTCCGCGCCGGTCCTCGAGACCGAGCGGCTGATCTTGCGCGACTTCACTCGTGCCGACCTCGACGCCCATGCGGCGACGCTGGCCGACCCCGAAGTGATGCGACACCTAAGCGGCACGCCACTTTCTCGCGAAGATTCGTTCCGCCGCCTGTTGCTGGCGGTCGGACAGTGGCCGGTGTTGGGCATGGGGATGTGGGCGGTCGAGCGCAAAGCGGACGGCCAGGTGGTCGGCCATTGCGGCTTTTTCGACATGGAGCGCGAGATGGAGCCGAGCCTGGTCGGCGAGCCCGAAATGGGCTGGATCTTCGACCGCTCGGTGCACGGGCAGGGGATCGCGCGCGAGGCGTGCGAAGCGGCGCTGGCGTGGGCCGAGGCCAATCTCGACGCGCCGTCTTACCCCGCGATCATCGCGCCCGACAATGCGGCCTCGATGAAGCTGGCCGAGCGGCTCGGCTTCGTGCGCGAGCCCGACGGGGTCTACAAAGGCGAGCCGATCGCGGTGTTCCGCCGCCCGGGCCGGCTACCAGCCGCCGCCGCCGCCACCGCCCCCGCCGCCGCCTGACGAGCCGCCGCCGCCCGAGCCGCTGCTCGAGCCGGGCGCGGTCGAGGCGGCGCTGACCGTGCTGGCGAGCGACGCGCCGACGCTGTCGACGAAGCCGCCGGGG
Organism: Sphingomonas sp.; assembly: GCF_031426035.1. Lineage (GTDB taxonomy): Bacteria > Pseudomonadota > Alphaproteobacteria > Sphingomonadales > Sphingomonadaceae > Sphingomicrobium. The sequence goes on from NZ_JANPKO010000097.1 coordinate 29,474, forward strand.
TTGTCCCACGCGTTGTGGCTGCCCGAGTACCAGGCGAACCCCTGGCTCCCTTGCGCGGCGGCCGCGGCGAGCACGCCCGAGAAGCGGTCGGCCCAGCGGTTCTCGACCCCCAGCGCGATCGCATAAGGCAAGTATTTCTCGAACAGTTCGGGCGTGTCCTTGGGCGCGGTCATGCGGTCGATGCGCTCGCCCTCGGTGATCGACAGATAGTGGCGGAAGCCGGCGATGCGGTCGAGCACGCCGCGGCCTTCGCGGGTCGGGGCGGCGATCCACCAGAAGGCTGAAATCGCCAGCGGCAGCGCCAGCGCGGGGATCAGCAGCGGCATCCACCAGCCGCTGCTGAGGGCGGAGAAGAACACCGGCAGCCCGGTCGACACCGACAGCGCGGCGAACAGCAAGGCCGCGCCGACCAGCAGGCATTTGCCCGCGGCCTTGCTGTCCCGGATCAGCAGCAGCAGGAGCAAGGTGGTGAGGCTGGCGCCGAGGCCGACCATGATCGGCAACGGCCGCGCGCTGCCGGTGGCGGCGGCGACCGCGGCCGAGGCGAGCCACAGCGCGCTGAGCATCACGGCAAAGCCGGCGAACGCCCAGCCCCAGTTGCGGTTGAACAATTTGCCTTCATAGCCCTTGGCAAAGGCCTCGCGTAACGCTTTCTGCGCGGCGCCGAATTTGGCGTGGTTTTTTTGCTCCATCACGATCGATTCGCCGCTCGTCGCGATCTCGCGGAGCATCGCTTCCTCGGCCTCGGGCAATGGCGTGGCAGCAGCGAGCCGCTCGAGGCGCATCTGATCGCCTTTGAAGAAGCCGCCCTCCTCCTCGACCAGGCGGACATGGCCGCGCACGCCGAGATCGACCAAAGCGGCGGCGAAGGCGCGGTTGTCGGCGCCCATCTTCCACACGTAGCGCATCGCCGCCGGGGTCAAGCCGTCGGGCGGGGAGAACAGCGGCACCACCGGGCCGGCGCGCGGGTTGCGGCCGGCGCGCTGCCACGCGATGTAATAGAAAATGAGCACGCCGATCAGGCCGAGCGCGCCGACGATCAGCGGGCCGTAGTCGGCGATCCACCATTTGGCGCGGCTGGCGGGGTCAGCCTCGGCGACCACGCCTTTGGGCCAGGCGACGGCGACGGTCAGCCCTTCATTGGGGCCAAGCGGGGCGATGGTGCGGAAGCTGATCTCGCCGAGCTTCTCGTCGCTGACTTCGGCGTTTGCGGCGGTCGAGCCTTGGGGGCCAGTGTAAAAGGCGCGCTGGCCGAACGCGACTGGCGAGGGGAGGCGGATGCGCGCCTCGGCGTTGTTGATCGGGAACACCCAGCCGTTGCCGGTGACGTTCCAGTACAGCTCGTCGAAATCCTTGAAGCGGCCGATCTGGCGGGTGGTGCGGTAGCGGATGACGTAGCGGTGCTCGCCCTGGTCGATCATTTTGTCGGGGTTGCCGAGCTTGATGCGGATGCCGTTGGCGATCGCCTCGGTGGTGGCCATTTCTGGATAGCCGTCGCGCTGGGCGCCGAGCAGGGTGAAATCGACGCGCACCGGATTGCCGCGGCGACCGCGGTAGCGGGTCGGGAAATCGCGGTAGATGCCGCGGTTGATGCGGACATTCTCGGCGACGACGTCGATCGTCTCGGTCACCTCGAGCGAGGCGTCGGGCTTGATTTCGACGTCGCTGACGAAGCGCGTGATGCGCTCTTCGGCCGCGGCCGGGACGGCGCAGGCGAGCAGCGCCGCGAGGCACGCGATGAGGCGCAGCATCACGCCGCCGGGCGGGCGAACGAAACCTTGGGCGCGCTGGCGAGGGCGGGGTCGTCGTCCTGGTAGAACGGCTCCTCCGAGAATCCGAACGCGCGGGCGAACACGGTGTCGGGGAAGCTTTGGACCTTGGTGTTCAAGTCGCGGACGGTGGCGTTGTAGTAGCGCCGCGCCGATTGCAGCTCGCCCTCGAGCACGCTGAGCTCGTCCTGCAGCTCGCGGAAATTGGCGTCGGCCTTGAGGTCGGGATAGGCCTCGGCGACCGCGATCAGCCGGCCGAGCATGGCGCTCATCATGTTGTCGGCCTGGGCGGTCGCCTCGACGCTTTTGGCGGTGACCGCGTCGCTGCGGTGGGCAATCACTTCGTCGAGCGTGCTGCGCTCGTGGGTGGCATAGCCCTGGACGGTCTCGACCAGATTGGGGACGAGGTCGGCGCGGCGGCGCAGCTGGACGGTGATCCCGCTGAAGCCTTCGCGGACCAGCGCCCGCAGCCGGACCAGGCCGTTGTAGACGGCAATCGCGTAAATGAGGATCAGGACCAACAGCCCGATCACGACCCAACCGATTATGCTCATGTGCGATTTCCCCCGTTTGCCCGGGGGCGAGCATAAAGCGGGGACGCGGCGGCGCAATCCCCTGCGGCGATGGCCGGCGGCGGGCTAGGGCTGCTCGGCGACGCGCTTGAGTCCGGGGAGGACGAACGAGCTCCAGCCGCCGTCAAGCATGGCATGGATGGCGCGGACGTCCTCGGCCTGGAACTGTTCCCAGCCGGAATGGACGAGGCGGACGGTGGTCGCGGCGGGGCCGGTCTCGACGAGTTCGATGGTCACGCGGGTCTTGGGCGTGCCGGGGATGAACCAGGTGAACTCCATGCGCTCGGGGCTGTCGAGGGTTTCCAGCTCGCAGTGGGTAGCGCCGGTGACATCGCCCGCCGCGCGGCGTTCGCCATTCTGCTGCATGTAGAAAACGGTGCCAATTTCGGGCGCGAAACCGATGCAGCCGAGCCATTGCTCGACCAGCCCCTGGGTGGTCATCGCGGCCCACACCCGCTCGCGCGGGGTGTCGATGTCGATCGCATGGCAAATGTCGGGGAGCGCCATCAATGCTTCCTTTCAGCGAGATCCTTGAGGGTGCGCAGGCGCCCGGCCCACATCCGCCCGAGCCAGTCGGACACAGCGGCAAGCGCGTCGACATCGGCGCGGTAGAGGTTCTCCTGGCCGCTGCGCGCGGCATGGACCAGCCCGGCCTCGCTCAGCACGCGCAAATGCTTGGACACCGCCGGACGGCTGATCGCGAACAGTGCGGTGACCTCATGGACCGCCATCGGGCGCTCGGCGAGCGCGGCGAGGATCGCCCGCCGCCGCTCGTCCGCGATCGCCTTGAACACTGCGTCCTCACGCGCCATCCGTAACTCCTCGGTTACGGCTTAAAGCGTAACCGAACGGTTACGTCAAGCGGTCTTGGATCAGAAAGCGGCGATGCCGGTGATGGCACGCCCCATGATCAGGGCGTGGACGTCGTGGGTGCCCTCGTAGGTGTTGACCGTCTCGAGGTTGGCGGCGTGGCGCATCACCTGGAACTCGGCGCTAATGCCGTTGCCGCCGTGCATGTCGCGCGCGATGCGCGCGATATCGAGCGCTTTTCCGCAATTGTTGCGCTTGATCAGGCTGATCGTCTCGGGGATCAGTTCGCCCGCCTCGAGCCGGCGGCCGACGCGCAACGCCGCCTGCAGGCCGAGCGTGATCTCGGTGACCATGTTGGCGAGCTTCAATTGGACCAATTGGTTGGCGGCGAGGGGCTTGCCGAACTGCTTGCGGTCGAGGGTGTATTGGCGGGCCGCGGCGTAGCATGCCTCGGCGGCGCCCATGCTGCCCCAGCCGATGCCGTAGCGGGCGCGGTTCAAGCAGCCGAACGGGCCCTTCAGGCCCTCGACGTTGGGCAGCAGCGCGTCCTCGCCGACCTCGACCTCGTCCATCACGATTTCGCCGGTGATCGAGGCGCGCAACGAGAGCTTTTCCTTGATCTTGGGCGCGGTCAGGCCCTTCATTCCCTTGTCGAGCACAAAGCCGCGGATCGCGCCGCCGTGGGCGTCGGACTTGGCCCACACCACGAACACGTCGGCGATCGGCGAGTTGGTGATCCACATCTTGGCGCCCGAGATGCGGTAGCCTCCGTCGGTTTTCTGGGCGCGCGCGCGCATGCCGCCGGGGTCGGAGCCGGCGTCGGGCTCGGTCAGGCCGAAGCAGCCGACCAGTTCGCCCGAGGCGAGGCCGGGGAGGTACTTCTTGCGCTGCTCCTCGCTGCCGTAGGCGAAGATCGGGTACATCACGAGGCTGGACTGGACCGACATTGCCGAGCGGTAGCCGCTGTCAACGCGCTCGACCGCGCGCGCGATCAGGCCGTAGCTGACATAGCCCAGGCCGGCGCCGCCATATTCGTGCGGGATGGTCGCGCCGAGCAGGCCGAGCGCGCCCATTTCGCTGAGGATTCCGCGGTCGAAATCCTCGTCGAGGTAGGCCTTGGTGACGCGCGGCTGGAGCTTCTCCTGGGCGTAGCCCTCGGCGGTGTCGCGGACGAGGCGTTCCTCGTCGCTGAGCTGATGGTCGAGGTCGAACGGATCGGCCCAGTCGAACGGCAGGATTTTAGGCTCGCCCACGTATCAAGTCCCCGCGCTGAATGAAGTCGCGGGCGCCTTAGCGAGGTCAGTTGGTTTTCGCCACCCCGCCGCTGCCGCCGAAGCTCTGCTTGAGGGTCAGGCCGAACGACATGTGGCGGTTGCGCTTGCGCAGCTCGAACTCGCCGGGCTCGGGGTTGGTGCGGTTGGGGATGAAGTAGGTCCGTTCGCGGGTCGCGCCGGTATCGAACAGATTGTCGATGTCAAACGTGATCGAGGTGCGCGGGTTGAGGCGGTACTCGACGAACATCGTGCCGAACGGGCCGTCGTTGAAATTGTCGTCGATCTCGTTGTGGCGATAGAAAGCGAAGCTGTCGCGGTCCTCGATCGTCATGCCGTAGGAAAAGGCGCCGGCGTCGCGGCGGATCTCGGCGCGCCATTCCCACTCGGGGTAGAAATCGCTGAACCGGCGTACGCTGTCCGAGATCGGGTCGTGGACGCGGGTGCGCTGGAGCTGGCCGGTCAGCTTGAGGCGGGTGCCGGTGAGGCCGAAGCGCTGCAGCGGGGCGTCAACATTGACCGACACGAAGCGGCGCTTGCCGGTGCCGATATTGCCCGGCGCGCTGAACCCTTCCTCGGTGAGGATGAGATCCTGCAGCATGCTGATGCGGTCGAGCCCGAAGTCCAATTTGAACAGCCCGTCGCCGAGGATCGGTTTTTCGATCGTCCAGCGCAGTTCCCAGGCGCGCTGGGGCAGCAAATTGGCGTTGCCGGCGTTGACGCGGTCGTTGGAGAGCTCGGCGACGCTGATGAAGTCGTAGAAATCGAGCTGGGCGACGGTGCGGCGCAGCGACAGGCGGGTGTGCCAGCCGCCGCCGGGCTTCCAGTCGATCGCGATATTGGGCTTGAAGAATTTGAGCGAGCGCTCGGCTTCGGTGTCGCCGGTCACCACCAGGCGCGACATCTCGTAATTGAGGCCGCCGTCGACGCGCAGCGCGGGCGTCAAATTGCGGCCGACGGTGAAATAGATCTCGCCGCGCTTTTCCTTGACCTTGGCCTGGTCGATCGGGAGGTCGATGCGGACCTTCTCGCCGTCCTCGTCGATGCCGAACAATTCGACGTCGCTGTCGAGGGTGTTGAGCACGCCTTCGATGCCGGTTTCGACCGAGAAGCCGGCGAGGCTGGAGCGAGTCCAGTTGAGCTTGGCGAGGGTTTCGCCCTGCCTGGCCTTCTGTGTCTGCTCGAACCCGCCGACCACGGAGGCGCCGTCATCGCGCCGGCCGTCGCGCTCGAGATAGGCGTCGAAATTGTTGCGCTTGCGGCGGGTGGCGAGGCCGACCAGCTTGATCGCGCCGCCGGCCAGCGGGCGGGTGATGTCGCCGCCCAGCTCGAACACCGGGTTGCGGTAATGCTGGATCAGGCTGTCGTCGCGATCGGGCTCGCCGACCGGCACGACGTGGTTGCGCTGGGTGAGGTCGAAACGGCCCTTGGCCCAGCGCGCGTTGACCCGCAGCGCCTTGTCCGGAGCGCGCTCGAGCGCCCAGCTGGCCGACACATTGGGGTTGCGGTCGAAGTAGCTGTTGACCTTGCGGCGGAACTCATACTCCTCGCCGCTGGGAAGGTAAGACAAGGTGTCGGTGCCTTCCTCGACATTGCGGCTGCGGCCGGTGCCAGCGGACAGATTGATGCTCGAGGCGCCGCGCTTGATCAGCGCCGAGCCCGAGATGTCGCTATTGATGTAGCCGGTCCAGATGCGCCGCCCGACCGCGGTGACATTGGCGTCGACTCCGCCTTCGGCCGACATCCAGATGTTGAGCACCTGGCTCTTGCTCGAATATTCGGCGCCGTAGAGATCGCCGGGGCCGACCTCGACGCGATTGACGCGCTGGGCGGGGATGCGCGCCAGCGTGGTCTCGAGGGTTTCGGCCTTTGAACTGGGGCGGGCGCCGTTGATCACGACATTGCCGGCGGCGCCGGCGAAGCCGCGGGTCTCGGTATTGCCGAGGTCGAGCGAGAAGCCGGGCACGCGGCGCGCGATGTCGAGCGCGGTGCGCGGCGAGAACTGGGCGAAGAAAGCGGCGTCGTAGACGGTGGTGCGGGCGCGCTGGGTGGCGCCGGCGGCGGGCTGGTCGCCCGGCGTCGTGGCCTGGGCGAAGGCGGCGTGCGGAAGTGCTACGGCGAGCATGGCCACCGACGCATAAAGGCACCTACGCATGCTGTTTCCCCGTGTTAGGCACCTAGGGCGGTTAGTGGCGGAAGTGGCGGATTCCAGCCGCGTTCGACCAACCGACAAACGGTTCCGCCAACCGTGGGCGGGCGGCGACCGGCGGTCCGATGGAGGCGCGGAGAGAGTGATCACCGGGCGCGGCCGCGGTCGCCGAACAGGCGTGCCTGGACCAATTCGCTCGCGCTCGGCAGCGCGCCGCGGCGGGCGTGGACCGAGCGGATGAAGGCCGGGGTGACGCCGAAGATGCGCATCTGGACGAGGTCGGATGCGGGGATGCGGCGGTAGCCCAATTTGGAAAGCTCGGCGATGAAGGCGGGGGTGACGCCGTGGATCGCCATCGCGGTGACGTCATCGGCGGCGAGCGCGCGCTCGTTGAGGGAGGCGTAAGCGCGCAGCAGCTCGGGCGTGACGCCGTGGATGCGGAAGGCGACGAGGTTTTCGGCGTCGAGCCCGCGCAGGCGCGGGTAAGCGGCGGCGATGGCGCGGATGTAGCCGGGAGTGGCGCCATGGATGCCGAGCGCGGTCAATTGCTCGAGGCTCGGTTTGGGCAGGCGTGCGGCGGCGAGGGCGTCGAGGTGGCCGCGGCCGACATTGCTCATTGCCAAGGCGAACAGCCGGTCGGCATTGGGGCGGCCGACGCCGCGGCGGGCGAGATCGGCGGCGAACCCGGCGTCGGGGGTGAAACCGCAGCTGCCGCGCCCGGCGCGGCGGGCGGCGGTGCCGGTGCAATCGATGCGCCCGGCCTCGCGCAGCAAAGCGAAACGGACGGGCGTGGCGGCGGGGGCGGCGAGGCGGCGCGGGTCGAGGCCGCTGAGCTCGGACAAAGCGACGCCGCTCGACCAATTGCTGTTGTGGTGGCGGCTGCCCCAGCGGGCGCGGAGGGTCAGCTGGACCTGATCGTCGCGGCGGGCTTCGCGCTCAATCGACCAGGTGATGGCGGGGGCCGCGGCGGCGGCCGGGGCGGGCTCGATGCTGGCCGACAGCGCGGCGGCGGCGAGCACGACGGCGGGAATTGAAATGCGCATTGCAAATCTCCTTGGAGAGTCGGGCGGGGAGGGCGCGCGCCGGGGCTGGCGCCGGTCCGGGGTGGAACGGCGGGGCTGGCGGCGGTCGGGAATCAGGCGGTCAGGCGGGCGTCAGCTCAGGGGTCGTCGCGCTCGCCGTGGATCTTGGCCTGGATCAGCTCGGACGGGCTGAGGTTGCCGCGTGAACGGCGCAGCCGCGCGGCGTAGCTCGGCGAGACGTCGAAGATGCGCATCTGGACGAGGTCGGCGAGCGTGGTTCGGCGCAGGCCGGCGGCGGCGATGCCGCGCGCGTAGGAGACGCTGACCTCATGCACCGCGGCGTTGGTCAATTGGTCGGCGGTGAGGCCGCTGATGCCGAGCCCGTGCAGTTCGCGGATGTAGCCGGGGGTGACGCCGTGGACGCGGAAGCTGGTCAATTGCTCGGTGGTAACCGAGCGCAGCGACGGGGCCGAGGCGCGGATCGCGGCGGCATAAGCGGGGGTGATGCCGAACGGGTTGCCGGGGAGGCCGGCGGTGGCGCGCGCGACCGCGGCGGTGATGTCGGCGGCGGGGTTCCAGTCGGGGTTGACGCGGACGATCACCGGGCCGTCATCGCGGTCGCTGTCGACGTCGTGATCGATGTCGATATCGACGTCGGTGTCGCGGGCATCCTCGGCGGTGTCGACGGCGCGGTCGATTTCCGCGTCGTGGGGGTGGAGCGCGGCGACCTCGGTGGCGGGGGTGGCCGGAGTCAACGGGGTCGGTGCTTGCGGATCGCGTGGGGCGGGGGCAGTGGCGAGCCGGTCGGACAGCGCATCGGGCGGGGTGCTTGGGGCGACCACGCTGAGCGCGGCGACCGGCACCGCCATGCCGGCGGCGAAGAACGCCGCGGCGCTGGTCCAGCGCCAGCCGCCGGGCGCGCGCTGGGAGGCGGCGTCGAGCACGCGGCGGACGCGGCGGGCGAGGCTGCCGCGGCCCGGCGCGACGCCGTGGGCGCCGATCAACAGGCCGTTGCACTCGTGGCGGGCGATGCCGACCAGCAGGCTGGCGTAATGGGTGTCCTCGATGTCGGCGGCGAGCACCGCGTCGTCGGCGGCTTCCTCGCGCAACTGGTGCGCCTCGCGGGCGAGCAGCCAGACCAGGGGGTTGAACCAGAACAGAGCGACCGCGACGCGGGCGAGGAGCAATTTGGCCCAGTCGAAATTGCCGACATGCGCCAGCTCGTGGGCGATGATCGCCTCGGCCTCGTCATGCGCCTCGGTGGCGGCGGCGTTGAGCAGGATGGTCGGGCGCAGCAGGCCCCAGCTGATCGGCGACTTCAATTCGTCGCTGGTGAGCAAGGCGGTGCCGTTCTTGAAGCCCATGCGGCGCTGGGCGTGGGCGAGCGCGCTCAGCCAGTGCGGGTCGACGAGGACGCTGGCGCGGGCTTTGAGCGGCACCAGGCGCAGCAGCGCGATCAGGGTGAGCAGGAGGAGCACAGCCGCAGGGACGGCGTAGGCCACAAGTTGCCAGTCGAGCGCGGGCGCGGCCGCGACGGCTTGCGGAGCGATTTCCGCGCCGGGAAAGGTGGCGGATGCTGCGGCGACCTCGGGCGCGGCGGCGCTGGCGGGAACGTCGGCGGCGGGCTCGGCGAGGAAGGCCGGGCCGGCAACCTCGAGCGCGGGCAGCGCCAACGCCGCGGCCGGGAGCAGCAGCACCGCGAGCAGGCCGAGATGCGCGATCAGGCTGCGGTCGGCGGCCGAGCGGCGGCGCTCGGTCATCTTGAGCAGCAGCAGTGCGCCGCCGGCAATCAGCAGCGACTTGAGCGCGAGGGCGACGACGAACTCCATCACTGGCCTCCCTTAACTTGCTTGGCCTTGGTTTGCTTGGCGGCGCGGGCACGCGCGATCATCGCCTCGATCTGGTCGAGCTCATTGGTGTCGAGGCGGTCGGACATGCCGAGCAAGGCGGTCGCGGCGCCGGCCGGCGAGCCGTTGAAGAACACCCGCACGACATCGCTCAGCGCCGACTTGCGCGCGACCGAATCCGCCACTGCCGGGCTGAACAGGAAGCCGCGCTCGGACTCGGTGCGGCGAACCACCCCTTTGTCCTCGAGCCGCTTGAGCATGGCGCGCACCGCCGAGCCGCTGAGCTGGACGGGGAGGGCGTCGCAAATGTCCGAGACGGCCATCTCGCCATGCTCATAGAGGAGGTCGACAATCTGCCGTTCGCGGGGGGGAAGCTTGCTCAGCACGACTCACCTTTCAACGCTACATTTGTAGTGTGTGCTACATTTGTAGCGCCGGCGTCAAGTGGTTTTTATGAGGCCTTTTCAACGGCTCCGGCGGGGATCGCGGAGCGCATCCAATAGGCCGATAGCAGCACGGTGGCGATCGCCGCGGCGACATAGGCGAGGCCGGCGGCGAACAATTGCTCGCTCGGGAGCAAGCCGAGCAGGACCGCGACGAACAGGAGATTGGCGCCGAGCGCGATGAACAGCGGGCCGGTGGCGCGACCGGCGGCATAGAGCGCGGGGATGACCGCGAACGCCGACACCGAGACGGTGGTAGCGAGCGAGATCAGCAGCAGCACGTGGTGCGCGGCGCGGTACGAGGCGCCGAAGATCGCACCGACAACATATTCGCCGAACAGCGCGAGGAGGACGGTGATCGCGGCGCTGACCGCGGCGGCGATCACGCCCGATTTGAGCACCAGCCGCCTGAGCCGGCGCCAGCGGCCCTCGGCGGCGAGGCGGGCGAGGTCGGGGTAGACGGTCTGGTTGAGCAGATCGATCGGCTTGGCGAGGCCGGTCCCGACTTCCTGCGCGACCTTCATCAGCCCGGCGGGGGCGGGGCCGAGCACCACCCCGACGGCGAAGGTCGACAGATGGCCGGGGATCATCGCCAGCGTCGAGTGGAGGTTGGCGATCGCCGAAAAGCCCCAGATACCCGCGTTTCCAGCGGTCAGGTTGCGCAGCGACGGGCCGAGCCCGGCGAGCAGGCCGCGCCGAGCCGCCTCGCGCCAGCCGAACAGCAAGGCGACGGCGGCGCCGATCAACCCCGACACCAGCCACACCGCGACGAACCCGAACAACGTCGCGCCGAGCGCGGCGGCGACGATCGTTCCGATCAGCCGGGCGGCGGGGGTGATCGTGACATGGCGCGCGAGCAGGTCGAAACGGCCGAACAAGCGCAGCATGCCTTTGGGGGTCGCGATGGCGTTGGCGAAGGCGAGCGGGGCGATGATCTGGGCGGCGAGGACCAGGCGTCCGTCCCACCCGGCCCAGCGGCCGATCACCGGAGCGAGCAGCACCGCCGCGGTTGCCGCCGCGAGCGCCGCGGCGAGATCGAACAAGGTGCCGACCTTGACCAGGCGCTGGAAGGCGGCGCGGTCATTGGCCTCGATATGGGCCACCCCGTAGCGGATCACCGCCTGGTTGGACTGGAAGGTGGCGATGCCGATCAGCAGCTGGATCTGCGCCAGCACAATCGACAGCGCGCCGAACTCGGCGAGGCCGAGCGCGCGCGCGGCGATGGCGAAGGTGGCGAGCTGCATTACCCCGGCGGCGGCCTTGCCCGACAGCAACAGCCCGGCGTTACGCAGCGCGCGGTTGAGGATCCCGCCTTTGACCGCGGTCATCGGGCGGAGATCATGAGACGGCGCGGATGTGCCTTCCCGCCGCCTGCGGATGCTGCAGCCGGCGGCTGACCACCCCGGCGGTGCGGTAGGCCAGCGCCATCAGGGTCAGCGTCGGGTTGGCCCAGCCCGAGGTCGGGAACAACGAGCTGCCGGCGACGAACAGATTGTGCACGCCGTGGACCTGGCCGGAGCCGTCGCACACGCCGCGGCGCGGGCTGTCGGCCATGCGAGTGGTGCCGATGTGGTGATAGCCGCCGATCGGGTGCGCGCTGACCAATGGGTCGAAATGCCAGTCGCGGTCGGGGTCGCTCAGCCACGGCGCGGGCTCGGCGCTGCCGAGGCCGAGGCGGCCGAGCTCGCTGCCGACGGTGTCGACCAATTGCTTGACTGAATGCTTGTCGAGCTCGCTGAGGCGCCAGTCGAGGGCGACGCGCGGCATGCCGAGCGCGTCGGTGTCGCCGGTCAGGGTGACCCGGCTGTCGGGGTTGGGGGCCTGCTCGGCGCGCACCAGCAGCGACAGCTCCATCGCGCCCATCTTGTGCAGCAGCCACGGCCTCAGCGGATCGACGATGGTCTGGAGCGAGGTCAGCGCATGCTTGGTCTTGCGCCACACCGCGCGGCTGAGGCGGGTCGGGGGCAGGTCGTGCTTGACCCGGTTGTAGGCGCGCACGCTGAAGAATTGGGTGGCGTCGGCGGGCTGGCGCGGGGCAAGGGTGAGAGAGGTGTTGAGCATCGCGCCATCGCGCTGTCGCTGGTCCGAGGCGGCGATCAGCGCCGCGAGACGACGCCCGGCGACGCGGTGGCTGCGCCCGAACGCGTTGAGCAGGCCCCAGCTGCGCTTGGTCTCGACGCGTCCGCCGCGGGCATGGGGATGCTCCATGAAAAAGCGCCCGACGAGATCGTGGGAATTGCCGAGGCCCTTGTCCGACAGGCGACGCGAGGCAAGCAGCAGGCGCGGGTTTTCGATGCCGCCGGCGGCGAGCACGAAGGCGCGGGCGTGGACCTTGACCTGGCGCCGCCCGAAGGTGGTCAGCAGCAGATGCTGGACCGAGCCGCCATCGTCGGCGGGGACGATCTCGGTGACGGTGGCGTGGGTGACGATGGTGCAGCGCGGGTCGTCGGCGAGGTCGCGGCATTCGTGGTGGACGAAGCGGTTGGCGCGCGGATCGAATGCCCACAGGCGGATCGCGAGCTTGTCCGCGTCGAATTCCGGCAGCGGCACGCCGGGCCCGAGCGGCTGGTCGGCGGCAGACGGGATATCGCAGTCAAGCGCGCGCCACGCCTCGGCGTAGAACGGCTTGAGCTCATCATACGCCAGCGGCCAGCCCGAGTGCGGCACCCAGTCGCGGGTTTCGAAGTCGATCGGGTCGAGCTCGGCGACGCGCCCGCCCCAGATCGCGGTGGTGCCGCCGAAAAAGCGCAGCCGGGCATGCTCGAGCTCATAATAAGGCAGCCCGATGTTGCCGCCGGCGTTGAGCGCGGCGGTGCGCGGCTCATAATCGAATCCACCCGATTCGAGCAGGGTCACCGAATGGCCGCGCGCGAGCAGGCCGCGGGCGAGGCTGATCCCCGCCGCGCCGGTGCCGACGATGCACACCTCCGCGTTCAGCGTGGCGAGCTCGGTTTGTTCGAGATCGATGTGCATGCTTGCCGTCGATCGGCCGCGAAGCCGCTCCTACTGATACTCCATTCGCGGACCGCCGGAAACGCGCCGGCCCGCGCAAGCCCCCTTACACATAAACGGCACGCCGCGGCGACCGAGCTGCGTTGCGCGCAGTCTGCACCTTTGCGGCGGTGCATACAACGATGGGATGAACCGGAGCAGGCCGAGCGAGCGGCAACGTTGCAGCAATGCCACCATTGCAACGCCTTGGAGGTGGCGGATGGGGTGGGATTCGAACCCACGGTGGGCTTGCACCCACGGCGGTTTTCAAGACCGCTGCCTTAAACCACTCGGCCACCCATCCTTACGTTCATGTCTGTGCGCCTATCGCGGGTGAGGATAAACCGTGCAAGGCGCGCGGTGAACCCGGCTGGCGGTGGCGGCGTTGTTGCGCCTAGGCTGCGGCCATATCAGCCGAAGGGCAGGGAGGCTCGAGTTGCGTTCGATCAGCGGCTGGACAGTGGTGGCATTGGCGGGGGTCGCATTCGGCCCGGCCTCGGCGCAGGTCGACTTGGGGCCGCCGCAGCCGGTGCGGGTCGTCCCGGCGCAGCTGCAGCCGCGGCCGCCGGGCTATACCCAAGTCTATCCGGCGCAACCGTACGCCCCCCAGCCGCTGACCGGCTTTGCCGCCTACAAGGTGCGGCTGGCGGCTCTGGCACGCCAGGCCGGCGTGCGCGAGGCGACCATCCAGGCCTATGTGCCGAGCGTCAATTTGAGCACGCGGGCGATGCAGCTCGATCGCTCGCAGCCGACCGGCAACGTCAATTCACCCTACATCTCGCCGTTCGCGCCGTACCGCGCGCGCCATGTCACCGCGTCGCTGATCAACCGCGGGCAGGCGCGTTACTATGCGCATTGGACGACGCTGCGGCAGGTCGAGGCGCGCTATGGCGTCGACCCGGCGGTGGCGATGGCGATCTACGGGCATGAGACCAGCTACGGCCAGGTGACCGGCAATTTCGACTTGCTCGAAGCGCTGGCGAGCCTGGCCTATGAGGGCCGCCGCCGCGCGTTCTTCGAGGCCGAGTTCGTCGCGGCGTTGAAGCTGATCGACGGCGGCATCGCGCGTTCGCGGCTGCGCGGCAGCTATGCCGGCGCCACTGGATATCCGCAGTTCATGCCCTCGGTGGCGCTGCGGCTGCGCGCCGACGGCGACGGCGACGGCTATGCCAACATCTGGACCAACGAGGCCGACGCCCTGGCGTCGATCGGCAATTATTTGCGCGACGCGGGGTGGAAGCGCGGCCTGCCGTGGGGGGTCGCGGTGCGCACACCATCTGGCCTCAATCGCGCGGCGATCCGCTCGACCCTCAACACCCCGCGCTGCCCGGCGGTGTTCAGGCGCCACAGCCGCTGGCTGACCATGCGCGAATGGCGCGCGCTGGGCGTTGCACCGTATGGCCGCACGCTGCCCGAGGCCGAGATGGCGACGCTGATCGAGCCCGACGGGCCAAGCGCGACGGCGTATCTTTTGACCTCCAACTACCGCACCATCCTCGACTACAACTGCTCGAACTTCTACGCATTGTCGGTGGGGCTGCTGGCCGACGCCATCGCCCGCCGCTGAACCAACACGAGGATTGCCGCCAACCCATGACCCGCGCTTTGCTGCTCGCCGCCACCGCGGCCGTGACCCTGACCACCGCCGCCCCGGCCAAGGCGCCATTGTTCGAGACCCCCGCGCCGATCGCCTATCTCTACGACCTGTCGGCGGGGGCCGAGCTGTTCGCCAAGAACGCCGACCAGCGCATCCCGCCGGCGTCGATGGCCAAGATGATGACCACCGAGGTCGCGTTCGAGCTGATCGACAGCGGGAAACTGGCGCTGAGCAAGACCTGCACGGTGCGGCCCGAGACGTGGCGCGCGTGGCACGGCCCGCAGGCCGGATCGACCATGTTCCTCAGCGTCAACGAGCAGGTCAGCGTGGAGAATTTGCTCCACGGTATCGTCACGCTCAGCGGCAATGACGCCTCGGTGGTGCTGGCCGAGTGCATCGCGGGCACCGAGCAGGCGTTCGCCGAGCAGATGAATGCGCTGGGCAAGACGCTCGGGCTGAAGAACAGCAATTTCGGCAATTCCAACGGCTGGCCCGACGAGGGGCGGACCTACGTCACCGCGCGCGACCTCGCGACGCTGGCGCGGGCGACGATCGAGCGCCACCCCAAGCTTTACAAACAGTTCTACGGGCAGCCGAGCTTCACCTGGGGCAAGACCTTGGGCTCGGGCCAGGCGATCACCCAGGGCAACCGCAACCCGATCCTGGGCAAGGTGCCGGGCGCCGACGGGCTCAAGACCGGCCACACCGACGAGGCCGGCTACGGCTTTACCGGATCGGCCGAACAGAGCGGGCGGCGGCTGGTGATGGTCGTTGCCGGCGCCGACAGCTGGAACCAGCGGATCGAAGAATCGGTGCGGCTGATGAGCTGGGGCTTCGCGGCGTGGACCGCAAAGCCGCTGTTCCAGAAGGGCGCGACGGTCGGCTCGGCGAAAGTGCAGATGGGCGGCGACGATGAAGTCGCGCTGGTGGCGCCGCGCAACCTCGCGGTCGCGTTGCCGGCCGGGTTGGCGGGCTCGACCAAGCTCAAGATCCGCTACCAGGGGCCGGTCCAGGCGCCGATCGCCAAGGGCCAGCATATCGCCGATTTGATCGTGGTGACGGGCGACACCCCGCCGCAGACCATGCCATTGGTCGCCGCCGAGGCGGTGGGCGAGGCCGGTTTCTTCGGGCGGATGTGGATCGGCTTGAAGCAGCTGGTCGGGATGGCGTGAGCGGGCGCGGCAAATTCATCAGCCTCGAAGGCGGGGAGGGGGTTGGCAAGTCGACCCAGGTCAAGGCGCTCGCCGCGGCGCTGCGGCAGCGCGGCATCGCGCTGGTCGAGACGCGCGAGCCGGGGGGCAGCGACGGCGCCGAGAAAATCCGCGAGCTGCTGCTGACCGGGGACGACGGCCGCTGGAGCGCGCGGGCCGAGGCTTTGCTGTTCGCCGCGGCACGCGCCGACCATGCCGAGAAAACCATCCGCCCGGCGATCGAGGCGGGGACCTGGGTGCTGTGCGACCGCTTCGTCGACAGCTCGCTGGCCTATCAGGGCGGCGCGCTCGACCTTGGCATCGCCGAGGTGCGGGCGGTCAATCAATTCGCGATCGGCGAGCTGTTCCCCGACCGCACTTTGGTGCTCGCGCTGGCCGAAGGCGGGGCGCGGGCGCGGGCGCGCGACAATGAGGACAGCGACCGTATCGGCGGGCGGCCCGCGGGCTACCACCAGCGGGTCGACCTCGCTTTTCGCCAGATCGCCGCGGAGGAGCCCGGGCGGGTGCGCATTGTCGATGCCTCGGGGTCGCCGGACGAAGTGACGCGGCGGCTGCTCGACCAGCTCGAGGATCTGCTGCCGTGATTTTGGGGCAGGACAAGGCGCTCGACCAGTTCGAGGCAGCGTGGAGCGCGCGCACGTTGCACCATGCGTGGCTGGTGGCGGGGCCACGCGGGGTGGGCAAGGCGGCGTTCGCGCGGCTCGCGGCGACCCGGGTGCTGGCCGAGGCGGCGGGGCCGGCGATCGAATTGCCGCGGCTGCAGACCCCGCCCGAGCATCCGATGGCGCGGCTGGTCGAGGCCGGCAGCCATCCCGATTTGCGCTGGCTCGAGCGGCTCGAGAATCCCAAGACCGGCGCCCTGGCGCGCAACATCAGTGTCGACCAGGTACGCTCTTTGGGGGAGCTGTTCGGCTCGACGCCGTTCATGTCGGCGTGGCGCGCGGTGATCATCGACGCCGCTGACGACCTCGAGCCGTCGGCCGCCAATGCTTTGCTCAAGATGCTCGAGGAGCCGCCCGCGAACTGCCTGTTCCTGCTCGTCGCGCATGCCCCCGGGCGCCTGCTGCCGACGATCCGCTCGCGCTGCAGAAAGCTTGAGTTTCAAAGGCTTGACGATGACGTCATGGCGTCGATCGTGAGCATCCAGAAGCCCGGGATCGCGGCCGAGGAGCGGGACCGCATCGTCGCCATGGCGGGCGGATCGGCGGGGCGCGCGGCGGCGCTCGCCGACCTCGATCTGGCGCCGCTCGAACAGGCCGCGCTGGCAATCCTGCGCGACGGCGACCCGACCAACGGGCGGCGCGCCGAGCTCGCCGTCGAGCTCGGCCGCAAGGGCGCCGCCGAGCGCTATGCGGCGTTTCTCGAATTGGTCCCGTCGCTGGTGGCGCGGGAAGCGCGCGGGCTCGGCGGGGGGCAGCGCGAGCGCGCGCTCGACGCATATGGCCGGGCACGCGAGCTGACCGCGCTGGCGCCGCGGCTGTCGCTCGACCCGGCGTCGACGGTGTTTCAGATTGGCGGGATCCTCGCCGCGGTGGCCCAGCCGCGCGCTTGAACGCCGCTTCCTTGAAGGCGGCGGCGGGGGAGGCTAGGGCCGCGGCGATGGGCGAGCCGTTCTACATCACCACCGCGATTTCCTACCCCAACGGCGCGCCGCACATCGGCCACGCCTATGAGGCGATCGCGGCCGACGCCATCGCCCGCTTCCAGCGCGCCCAGGGGCGCGACGTGCGGTTCCAGACCGGGACCGACGAGCACGGCCTCAAAATGGCCCAGGCCGCGCGCGCGGACGGCCAGGAGCCGGCCGCCTATGCCGCAAAAATGTCGCAGATGTTCAATGACATGTGCGATGCACTTAATGTCTCGTACGACCGATTCATCCGCACCTCCGAGCCGGCCCATCACCGCGCCAGCCAGGCGATCTGGCAGGCGATGGCGGGCAACGGCGACCTCTACCTCGGGCGCTACGAGGGCTGGTATTCGGTGCGCGACGAGGCGTTCTACGACGACAGCGAGCTGAGCGAAGGGGAGGGCGGGGCAAAGCTGTCGCCGCAGGGGACGCCGGTCGAATGGACCGCGGAGGAAAGCTGGTTCTTCAAGCTGTCGGCCTACCAGCAGCCGTTGCTCGATCATTATGCCGCGAACCCGGAATTCATCCAGCCCGACAGCCGCCGCAACGAGGTGCTGCGCTTCGTCGAGGGAGGTTTGTCCGACCTGTCGATCAGCCGCACCAGCTTTGACTGGGGGGTTAAGGTGCCCGGCAGCCCCGACCATGTGATGTACGTGTGGCTCGATGCGCTTACCAATTACATCACCGGGGTCGGTTTTCCCAACGGCGGCGAGCTGTTCGACCGCTACTGGCCGGCCGATGTCCATCTGATCGGCAAGGACGTGGTGCGCTTTCACGCGGTCTATTGGCCGGCGTTCCTGCTGTCGGCGGGGATCGCGCTGCCGAGGCAGGTCTACGGCCACGGCTTTTTGCTCAGCCGCGGCGAGAAGATGTCCAAGAGCATCGGCAATGTCGTCGATCCGATGGTGCTGGCCGAGCGGTTCGGGGTCGACGCGCTGCGCTATTTCCTGCTGCGCGAGGTGACCTTCGGGCAGGACGGGACGTACAGCGCCGAGGCGATCGTCAACCGCGTCAACGCCGAGCTGGCGAACAGTTTCGGGAATTTGGCCCAGCGCAGCTTGTCGATGGTGTTCAAGAATTTGGGCGGGGTTATTCCGACGGCGGGGGAAGCGGCGGAGGATCGCGCCTTGCTCGCCACCGTCGACCAAGCGTGCGCCGAGGTGGCCGCGCAGTTCGAAAAATTCGCTTTTTCGTTCGGGCTCGAGGCGTGGATGGCGGCGGTGTTCGCGTGCAATGCGTATGTCGATGCGCAGGCGCCGTGGGCGCTGCGCAAGACCGACCCCGGGCGGATGGCGGCGGTGCTGGGGACGCTGGTGACGGCCGTACGGCGGCTGGCCGAGGCGGTGGCGCCAGTGATCCCAGACTCGGCGGCGCGGCTGATTGCGCTGATCGACAGCGGGGAAGGGGGCGTGGCGATCGCCCAGCCAATGCCGCTGTTCCCGCGGCTCGAGCTTGATGCCGACGAGGAAGGCGAGGCGGCATGAGGCTGATCGACAGCCATTGCCACCTCAATTACCCCGGGCTCGCCGAGCGCCAGGGCGAGGTGCTCGATGCGGCGCGGGCGCGCGGGGTGGCGGGGTTCCTCAACATCTCGACCCGCCAGCGCGAGTGGGACGAGGTGATCGCGCTGGCCGATGCCGAGGACGATGTATGGGCCAGCGTCGGGGTTCATCCGCACGAGGCCGATGCGCACCCGGATTTGGGCGCGGCGGCGCTGGTCGAGGGCGCGAAGCATCCCCGCGTGGTGGCGATCGGCGAGTGCGGGCTCGATTATTACTATGACAAATCCGACCGCGCGGCGCAGCGCGAGCGGTTCGAGGCGCATGTCCAGGCGGCGCGGGCGACGGGGCTGCCGTTGATCGTGCATACGCGAGAGGCCGAGGCGGACACGGCGGAGATTCTTTCGCGCGCGGTGGCGGGGGGCGGGGTGAGCGGGGTGCTGCACTGCTTCACCGGCAGCGCCGAGCTGGCCGACAAGGCGCTCGACCTCGGCTTTTTGATCTCGCTGAGCGGGATCGTGACCTTCAAGAATGCGCAGGACTTGCAGGCAATTGCCAAGCGCATCCCGTTGGAATCCTTGTTGGTCGAGACCGACGCGCCGTTCCTCGCGCCGGTCCCGCACCGCGGCAAGACCGGCGAGCCGGCGTTCGTTGCCGACACCGCGGCGTTCGTCGCGAACCTGCGCGGGGAAGCGCTCGAGGCGGTGGCGGAGGCGACCACGCGCAACTTCTTCCGCTTGTTCGCCCGCGCGGCGGGATGAAGGTCCGCATCCTCGGCTGCGGGACGTCGACCGGGGTGCCCAAGATCGGCAACGACTGGGGCAAGTGCGACTCGGACGAGCCGCGCAACCGGCGGCTGCGCTCGTCGATCCTGGTCGAGAGCGCGGGCGAGCGGCTGCTGGTCGATTGCGGGCCCGATTTGCGCGCGCAATTGCTGGGCGCGGACGTGGGGCGGGTCGACGGGGTGCTGATCACCCACGACCATGCCGACCATTGCCACGGGATCGACGATCTGCGGCCGCTGGCGCAGGCGCTGGGCGGGCGGCTGCCGGTTTATGCGCGCGAGGGCGTGCTCGCCGGGCTGCGGGCGCGGTTCGAATATGCATTCGTCCAGGCGGGGATGTACCCGCCGGTGGTCGAGCCGGTGGCGCTCGGGGAGGAGTTGCGCGTGGGCGGGGCGACGGTGCGGTTTGTCGACCAGCCGCACGGCAATATCACCTCGCTTGGGCTGCGCTTCGAGGAGGGCGGCTTTTCGCTCGTCTACGCGATTGATTTCAACGACATGACACCCGACATGGCCGCCTTGTACCAGGGTGCCGACGTGATGATCGCCGATTGCCTGACCCGCCAGCCGCACCCGACCCACGCGCATCTCGATGGCGTGCTGGGCTGGGCGCGTGACCTCAAGGTCGGGCGGCTGTACCTGACCCACATGGGCACCGGACTCGATTATGCGGCGCTGGTGGCCGAACTGCCCGAGTGGGCGGCGCCGGCGCATGACGGGCTGGAGATATGCTCGCCATGACCAACGATCTGATGCTTGGCGGGGTCTATATATTGATGGCGCTGATGCTGGTGGTCGGCTCGCTGATGGCGCGGCGCGAGCCGGCGGCGCGGATGCTGACGATGGCGCTGGCCTGGGTGGCGATCTTCGCCGGCGGGTTCGTATTGTTCACCTTCCGCGATGATTTTTCATACCTTTTCCAGCGGTTGCGGGCGGAAACTACCGGCACGCCGGTGGCCGCGGGCGCCGAATTGCGGATCCCGATGGCGATCGACGGGCATTTCTGGGTCGAGGCCGAGATGAATGGCTCGCCGGTCAAGTTCCTCGTCGACAGCGGCGCGACGGTGACCACGATCGGCCGCGCGACCGCCAACCGCGTCGGCGTGCGCACCGCGGCGACGCCCGACCAGATGGTGCGCACCGGCAACGGGATCGTGCGGATGTCGAGCGGGCGCGCCGAGACGCTGGCGCTGGGCGGTATCGAGCGGCGCGATGTCGCGGTGCATGTCGCCGAAAATGAAAACCTCAACGTGCTGGGGATGAGCTTTCTGTCGTCGCTGACGCGGTGGGGGGTCGAGGGGCGCTGGCTGGTGCTGGTGCCGTGACGATGCCCGATATCCCTGTGCTACTTTACATAATGCATATTATCAGACATCTGGAATTGACTGCGGAAAGGGCCCCCGGGCCCCCCGTCACAGGGCAAACCGCGCTTGAGGCCGTCCGATGAGCCTCGAGCGGCTGGTGGCGATCATGCGGCGGCTGCGCGATCCCGTGAGCGGGTGCGCGTGGGACCGGCAGCAGAGCTTCGCGACGATTGCGCCCTACACCATCGAAGAAGCCTATGAGGTCGCTGACGCCATCCACCGCGGCGACATGGGCGCCCTCGCCGACGAGCTTGGCGACTTGCAATTGCAAGTCGTGTTCCACGCGCAAATGGCGGAGGAATCGGGGCAATTCACCCTCGACCAGGTGCTCGACGGGATTTGCGACAAGCTCGAGCGGCGCCACCCGCACATCTTCGGCGATGCCGCCGAAAGCCCCGGCTGGGAGGCGATCAAGGCCGCCGAGCGGAGCGCCCACCCCGATGACAGCGCGCTCGCCGGCGTCGCGCAGGCTCTGCCCGCGCTCGAGCGCGCGGCCAAGCTCCAGCGCCGCGCCGCGCGCACCGGGTTCGACTGGCCCGACGTGAGCGGCCCGCGGGCCAAGGTCGACGAGGAATTGGCCGAGCTCGACGCCGAGAGCGACCAGGCGCGCCGCGAAGAGGAATTGGGCGACTTGTTGTTCGCGGTGGTCAACCTCGCACGCCATCTGAGCATCGACCCCGAAGAGGCGCTGCGCGGGGCCAACCGCAAGTTCGAGGCGCGCTTCCGGGCAATCGAGACGGCGCCGGGCTTCGAGAACCTGACGCTCGACGAAATGGAAGCTTTGTGGGTCGCAGCGAAAGCGGCTCAGGCCGGCTGAAGCGCCTGGAACCGCGCCCAATCGGCGGGCGACAGCCGCACCGACAAATGAATCTCCCCGTCGCCGAGCTGCTGGTCGAGGACATCGCCGCGCGCGTGGAGCCACGCGATCTGGCTCCCCGCCTTGGTCGGCAGGCTGATGGCGTGGATCGCGGTGCCGTGCTGGAGCCGCTCGGCGACCGCAGTACGCAGTTCGTCGAGCCCCCACCCCGACAGCGCCGAAACCGGCACCACGTCATCGCGCCGCGCCGCCTCGCCGAGCACCGCCTGGCGCTCGTCGCCGGCGAGCAGGTCGAGCTTGTTCCACGCCTCGAGCCGCGGCGGCGCCCCCTCGTCCGCCAGCCCCAGTGACGTCAGCACGTCCTCAACATCGGCCGCCTGCGCATCGTGGTCGGGGTGCGCCATGTCGCGGACGTGGACCAGCAGGTCGGCCGAGGCGACCTCCTCCAGCGTGGCGCGGAACGCGGCCACCAGCTCGGTCGGCAAATCGGACACGAAGCCGACGGTGTCGGACAGGATCGCCTTGTCGAACCCGGGCAGGCGGATTTCGCGCATGGTCGGATCAAGGGTGGCGAACAGCAGGTCTTCCGCGAACACCGCTTCGCCCGTCAAGCGGTTGAATAGAGTAGATTTTCCGGCGTTGGTGTAGCCGACCAGCGCAATCACCGGCCACGGCGCGCGCTGGCGGCGGTCGCGGTGGAGGGTGCGGGTGCGCTTGACCGCTTCGAGCTCGCGCTTGATCTTGGCCATGCGGTCGCGGATCAGGCGGCGGTCGGCCTCGATCTGGGTTTCGCCGGGGCCGCCCAAGAAGCCGAAGCCGCCGCGCTGGCGCTCCAAGTGGGTCCAGCTGCGCACCAGCCGTCCCGCTTGATAATCGAGATGGGCGAGCTCGACCTGCAGCCGCCCTTCGGCGGTCGCCGCGCGCTCGCCGAAGATCTCGAGGATCAGCCCGGTGCGGTCGATCACCTTGGTCTTGGCCTGCTCCTCGAGGTTCTTCTGCTGGACCGGGGTCAGAGCGGCGTCGACGATCAGCAATTTGGCGTCATTGTCGGCCGCCAAAGTGGCGATTTCCTCGACCTGGCCCTTGCCGAGCAGGGTCGCCGGGCGCGGCGAGCGCAGCTTGAACGCGCGGCGCGCGACGACCTCGACCCCGATCGCCGCGGCGAGCCCCGCGGCTTCGTCCAGCCGCGCCTCGGACGAGCGGCGGGCACCGCGCGCGGTGGTTTCCGGCACGATCAGCAGCGCGCGCTCGCCGCGGGCGACGGCGCCGTCGTTGGGAAGGTCGAAGCCGCTCATGCAGCGTCACCCTCCGGCGCATCGTCGCCGTTCAGCTTGAGCGCGTGGGCCGGCTGAAGCGTCGAGATGGCGTGCTTGTAGACCAATTGCCCCTGCCCGCCGCGCTCGAGCAGCAAGGAAAATTGATCGAACCCGGTGACCGCGCCTTCGAGCATCACGCCGTTGACGAGGAAAATAGTCATCGCTGGCGCCTCGCGCGCGGCGGCGGAGAGGAAGATGTCCTGCAAGGCCGGCTTGGCCGCGGTGGCGCGATAATCGGCGCCGTCGAACTCACCCAGCGCATGCGGCATGATGGTCGAGATGGCGTGCTTGTAGACCAATTGCGACACCCCGTCGCGGCGCAGCAGCAGCGAGAAGGAATCGAACCAGGTGATCACCCCCTGCAGCTTGACCCCCTTGACCAGGAAGATCGTCACCGGGGACTTGGCCCGGCGCACGCTGTTGAGGAAATGATCCTGTAAACTGAGCGGTTTGTCCGCCATTCTTTTCCTAATTACTCTTCACCGTCGCGCTTGTCGCCGATGCCGAGCGCCTTCAATTTGCGGTGCAGCGCCGAGCGCTCCATGCCGATGAACGACGCGGTGCGCGAGATGTTGCCCGAAAAGCGGCGGATCTGGATCTTGAGATACTCGCGCTCGAAGCTTTCGCGCGCCTCGCGCAGCGGCGAGCCCATGATCGTCATGGTCGCGCTCGACAG
>NZ_JANPKO010000098.1:0-10520 GCF_031426035.1 Sphingomonas sp.
TGATGGACGGGCGGCGCTGGTCCGACGGGCTGCACCAGGCGGTCGAGGCCAAGGAGGGCGTGGCGATCGAGCCCGAGAACCAGACTCTCGCGTCGATCACCTTTCAGAACTATTTCCGCATGTACCCCAAGCTCAGCGGCATGACCGGCACCGCGCTGACCGAGGCGCCCGAATTCTACGACATCTACAAGATGAACGTGGTGTCGATCCCGACCCATGTGCCGGTGCTGCGCGAAGACGACGACGACGAATTCTACAAGAACATCACCGATAAGTTCGCGGCGATCGCCAAGGAGATCAAGGCGCGCCAGGACAAGGGCCAGCCGGTCCTCGTCGGCACTGTCTCGATCGAGAAGTCGGAGATGCTCTCCGAATTCCTCACCGCGGAGGGCATCACCCACGAGGTCCTCAACGCCCGCTTCCACGAGAAGGAAGCGCATATCGTCGCCCAGGCCGGCGCGATGCGCGCGGTGACCATTGCCACCAACATGGCCGGCCGCGGCACCGACATCCAGCTGGGCGGCAACGTCGATTTCCGCATCGCCGATGAGCTGGCCGACTTGCCGGAAGGACCGGAACGCGACAAGGCGATCGACAAGATCAAGGCCGAGGTCGCGGAGCAGAAGCAGCTGGTCAAGGACGCCGGCGGACTGTTCGTGCTCGGCACCGAGCGTCACGAGAGCCGGCGCATCGACAACCAGCTGCGCGGACGCTCGGGCCGCCAGGGCGACCCCGGCCTGTCGCGCTTCTATTTAAGCCTGGACGACGATCTGCTGCGCATCTTCGGGCCGCAGACGATGTTCGCCAAGCTGATGAACAAGAACCTCGAGGACGGCGAGGCGATCATCAGCCCGTGGATCTCAAAGGCGATCGAAACCGCGCAGAAGAAAGTCGAAGCGCGCAACTACGACATCCGCAAGCAGGTGGTCGAGTTCGACGACGTCATGAACGACCAGCGCAAGGTGATCTACGACCAGCGCGCCGACATCATGGACGCCGACCATATCAATGACGTGGTGGTCGACATGCGCGCCGAGACCGTCGCCGCGATTGTCGCGGTGCATTGTCCGGCGGGGACCTATCCCGAGCAATGGGACGTCGCGGGCCTCAAGGAAAGCGTCGACCTGGTGTTCGGCATGGCGCCGCCGATCGACGCCTGGCTGGAAGAGGAGGCCGTCGAGCCCGAAATCATCGCCGAGCGGCTGCAGGCCCTTGCCGACCAGGTGATGGAAGACAAGCAGGCGCAGGTCGAACCCCAGCGCTGGGCCGAGGTCGAGAAGAATATCCTGCTGCAGACCCTCGACACCCACTGGAAGGAGCATCTCGCCACGCTCGATGCGCTGCGCGCGGTGATTCACTTGCGCAGCTACGCCCAGAAGAAGCCGATCGACGAGTATAAGCAGGAGGCGTTCCTGCTGTTCGAGCGGCTGCTGATCGCGATCCGCGAGGATGTCACCCGCGTGCTGATGCGCGCCCAGGTCAATCTCGAGGAGCAGCCGCTGCCGGTGCTGCCCGACTTCATCACCCAGCACATCGACCCGTTCTCGGGCGACGACAACACCGCCGACATCGACGCCGCGACCGGCGCGATCCTCTCCAACCTGCCGCCGCTCGGCTTCCCCATGCCGGAGATGCCGGCGGGCGAGGACGGCGAGGCTATCGAGGCGCCGCTCAGCCGCAACGCCTTGTGCCCGTGCGGCTCGGGCCGGAAATACAAGCATTGCCACGGCCAGCTGGCCTGAGCGCGGCCGCAGCGGTGAAAACCGTCGACCGTAGCGCGCTGCGCCGCGCGTACCGCCCCGACGAAGACGAGCATGTCGCCGGCCTGCTGACGCGCGCCGCGCTAGGTCCCGCGCAGGGCGAAGCCAGTTCGCTGGCGCGGGCGCTGGTCAAGGGCGTGCGCGCACACAAGCCGTCGGGGCTCGACGCCTTCATGCACGCCTACGACCTCGGCAGCGACGAGGGCATCGCGATGATGTGCCTGGCCGAGGCGCTGCTGCGCATTCCCGACGCGCACACCGCCGACGAGCTGATCGCCGACAAGCTGGCCGGGCCCGACTGGGCGGACAAGCTCGGTGATTCGCGCTCGGCGTTCGTCAACGCAGCGACCTTCTCGCTGCTGCTCACAGGCAAGGTGCTCGAAGGAGCCAACGACCGCTCGGACAATTGGCGCGCGGTGCTCGGCCGCGCCGTCGGCCGCCTCGGCGAGCCGGTGGTGCGCACCGCGGTGCGCGAAGCGATGAAGATCCTCGGCCGCCAGTTCGTATTCGGCCGCACCATCGACGAGGCGTTGAAGCGCGCCGCTCCTGAGCGCGAGGCGGGTCTCAGCCACAGCTTCGACATGCTCGGTGAGGCCGCGCGCACCCATGCCGACGCCGCGCGTTACGCCGCCGCTTACGGCGCCGCGCTCGACCGCATCGCCGCTGATGCCGCAGGCGGGTTCAAGGCCGCGCCGGGGATTTCGGTCAAGCTCTCGGCGCTCCACCCGCGTTACGAATTCGCGCGAGCCGACGAAGCCAAGGCGGCGATCCTGCCCGTCCTGCGCGAGCTCGCCGCCAAGGCCAGCGCCGCGGACGTCCATTTCACCATTGACGCCGAGGAAGCCGACCGGCTCGAGCTGTCGCTCGACCTGATCGAGGCGCTGGCCGCCGATGACAGCCTGTTCGCAAATGGCTGGGGCGGGTTCGGGCTCGCCATCCAGGCCTATCAGAAGCGCGCGGTGGCGGTGTGCGAGTGGACCGTGGAACTCGCCCGCACGCACCGCCGTCAGCTGATGGTCCGCCTGGTCAAGGGCGCTTACTGGGACACCGAGATCAAGGCGGCCCAGGTCGCCGGCCTGCCCGATTACCCGGTGTTCACGCGCAAGGTCGCGACCGATGTCAGCTATCTCGCCTGCGCCCAGGTGCTGCTCGCCGCGCCCGACGCAATCTACCCCGCCTTCGCGACCCACAACGCCAACACCATCGGCGCGGTCAAGGCGCTGGCCAAGGGCGCGCCGTTCGAGTTCCAGCGGCTCCATGGCATGGGCGAGGGGCTGTATGAGGAATTGGGCAGGCTCGAGGCGGCGATCGGCGATGCGGCGACCCCGGTGCGGATCTACGCGCCGGTCGGCAGCCACAAGGAATTGCTCGCCTACCTCGTCCGCCGCTTGCTCGAGAACGGCGCCAATTCGTCGTTCGTCAACCGCATCGCCGACGACGGCGTGTCGCTCGACCAATTGGTCCGCGATCCGGTCGCCGAACTCGCGGCCCTCAAGCCGAGGCGCAACCCGGCGATCCCGCTGCCGCGGCTGATCTTCGGCGAGGCGCGCCGCAACAGCGCGGGGGTCGACTTGTCCGACCCGCTGGTGCGCGAACCTTTGCTCGAGCGGCTGACGGCGCTGGAAAGCCGCAGCTGGACCGCGCAGCCGGCAATTGGAAAAGGGAAGGCGCGGGCGGTGACCTCGCCCCATGACCGGCGGGTCGAGGTTGGCACGGTGTTCGAGGCCAACGAGGCCGACGTCGACCGCATGGCCCGGGCCGGCCACGCCGCGCAGCCCGCGTGGGACGCGCTTGGCGGCGAGGCCCGCGCGCGGCTCCTCGACCGCGCCGCCGACCTCTATGAGGCGCATCGCGAAGAGTTGTTCTCGCTGTGCATCCGCGAGGCCGGGAAGACCCTGGTCGACGCGGTGCTCGAGGTGCGCGAGGCGGTCGATTTCCTGCGCTTTTATGCGTCCGAAGCGCGGCGCCAGTTCACCCGTCCAATGCCGCTGCCCGGTCCGACCGGCGAGCAAAACGAGCTTCGGCTGCATGGGCGCGGGGTGTTCGCGAGCATTTCGCCGTGGAATTTCCCGCTGGCGATCTTCACCGGGCTGATCGCGGCGCCGCTTGCCGCGGGCAATGCGGTGATCGCCAAGCCGGCCGGGCAGACGCCGCTGATCGGCGCTTTGGCGGTCGAGCTGATGCACCGGGCGGGTCTTCCGAAAGACATCGTCCAGCTGGCGCCGGGGAGCGGCAAGGTGGTGGGCGGGACGCTGACCACGCATCCGCTGCTCGCGGGCGTCGTTTTCACTGGCTCGACTGACACCGCGCGCATGATCAACCGTACGCTGGCCGAGCGCGACGGGCCGATCATTCCGTTCATCGCCGAGACTGGCGGGCAGAATGCGATGATCGTCGATTCATCGGCCTTGCCCGAGCAGGTCACGCGCGACGTCATGTCGTCGGCGTTCCAGAGCGCCGGCCAGCGCTGCTCGGCGCTGCGCGTGCTGTTCGTCCAGGACGAGGTCGCCGACGGGATGATCGCGATGATCGCGGGGGCGATGCAAACCCTGATCGTCGGCGACCCGCGGGAGCTCGTCACCGACGTCGGCCCAGTGATCGACGACCCAGCCAAGAAATTGCTCGACGACCATATCGCCGAGCTCGACCGTGACGCCAAACTCATCTGCCGCCTCGACCTTCCTCCCGAGGCCAGGCACGGCAGTTTCGTTGCTCCCGCGATGTATGAGATCAAAGCGCTAAGCGACTTGAATCGCGAGAATTTCGGGCCGATTCTGCACGTCGTGCGGTTCCCCGCCGATGGCCTCGCCGGGGTCGTCGATGCGATCAATGCCACCGGCTATGGGCTGACGCTCGGCCTTCAGAGCCGCATCGACACCACGCGCGAATTCGTCGAGCAACGCGCGAAAGTCGGCAATTTCTACGTCAACCGCAATCAGATCGGCGCGGTGGTCGAAAGCCAGCCGTTCGGGGGCGAGGGCCTGTCGGGAACCGGCCCCAAGGCCGGCGGGCCGCACTATGTCGCGCGCTTCGCCACCGAGCGCGTAACCTGCATCGACACGACGGCAGCCGGCGGCAACGCAACCCTGATGGCGGCGCTCGACGGCTGAGCGCAGTTGCCACGTTCCCCGCGCGGCTTATGTTGCGGCCAAAGGGGCACGGCATGAACCGATTTGTTATCGCAGCCTGCGCGCTCGCGCTGTTGGGTTTAGCCGCGCCGGCGTCGAGCGCCGCGCCGGGCAAATTGCTCACGGTCAACGGCATCCAGCTCCATTACCAGGAGCGCGGCGCCGGCGAGCCGTTGCTCCTGCTCCACGGCTTCAGCAGTTGCGGCGAAGGCGATTGGGGACCGCTCGCCAACGAGCTGGCCAAGACCAACCGGGTCATTCTGGTTGACCTGCGCGGTCACGGCTGGTCGACCAATCCGAGCGGGCAATTCACCATGCGCCAGTCGGCCGAGGACATCCGCGGATTGCTCGATGCGCTCGGCATCCGCCGCGTCCGCGCAATGGGCATCAGCGCGGGCGGAATGACGCTG
This sequence comes from Sphingomonas sp., assembly GCF_031426035.1. Classification (GTDB taxonomy): domain Bacteria; phylum Pseudomonadota; class Alphaproteobacteria; order Sphingomonadales; family Sphingomonadaceae; genus Sphingomicrobium. Next base: position 5,299 of record NZ_JANPKO010000098.1, read on the forward strand.
CTGCACCTCGCCACGAAATATCCCGAGCGGGTTGACGCGATGGTTGTGATCGGCGCCACGACTTATTTCACCGCCCAGACGCGCAAGGCGCTGGGCGAGATCGCCACGCAGCCGCTGCCCAGGGAAATCGCCGACGGCTTGTCGAAATGCGCGTCGCGCGGCGAAGGCCAGGTGAAGGAGCTGATGCGGCAGTTCGTCGGCTTCAAAGACAGCTACGAGGACATGAACCTGACCCCGCCTTATCTGGCGACGATCAAGGCGCGCACGCTGATCGTCCACGGCGACCGCGACGAATTCTTCCCGGTCGCGATCCCGGTCGAGATGTACGCCGCGATCCCCGGCTCGCAATTATGGATCGTGCCGAACGGTGACCATGTGCCGATCTATGGCGGTCGCAGCGCCGAGTTCCTGCGGATAACGCGCGCCTTTCTTGGAAACGGCCAGCGCAAAGCCGATTAGCGGGGTCAGCTCGCCAATTTCCACAGGTCGCGGCCGTCGGACGCCGGGCCGGCGATGAAGATCGCGGCGAACTGGCGGATCTGGCCGCGCAGCCGCTCGTCCTCGACCTGCTCGGTCAGGTGGCGCAAAACCGCGGGGAAACTGTCGAATTCGCCCAAAGCGGGTTCGCGGCGGTAGGCCATCGTCCACCCCTCGAAACAGCGCTTGAGCGTTGTTCGCTCGACCAAAGTCGTGACCGCGATATGGCGGTCGTCGGCGCGGATGGCGTACAGCACCTCCATCTCGCGCCTTGGCCCCTCGATCACCTGCAGATAGCGGTTGCCGCCTGCAACCAGCAGGCCGGAGATGTCGTCGCGCAGATTATTCTTTCGCGAGGTCAGCAGAATGCGCTGGATGACGGTTGCTTCCTGCTGCGTTGCGGCGGTGCTGAAATAAGCGATCTGGAACATGGCGGCCTCCCGTTCACGGGCAGGCTTGGCGGCAAGATGGTTGCAGTGCACTTGCAAGTACATCCGGCGCGGAGGGAATGGCTCCCCGGGCCTGATTCGAACAGGCGACCATTCGATTAACAGTCGAACGCTCTACCGCTGAGCTACCGGGGAACACTTCGTGCCGAAGGGTGGCGGCTAAATAGCGCAGCGTGCCTCAAAGGCAAGGGCGCCCGTGGCAATTCGCGTTGCGCGGCTAGGTTGCGAACTGCTCCATCGCGATGCGCTCGTCGAGGGCATGCTCCGGGTCGAACATCAACGTCAGCTCGCGGCTGCGATCGAGCGACACTTCGACCAAAGCGACGTCGCGCACTTCAAACTGGTCGGCGACGGCCGACACCGGGCGGTTCTCCGGCTCGAGCACGCGGAAGCAGACATTGGTGTCGTCGGGGAGGATCGCACCCGACCAGCGGCGCGGGCGGAACGGACTGATCGGGGTCAGCGCGAGCATCTTGGCGGCGAGCGGCAGGATCGGTCCGCGCGCCGAGAGATTGTAGGCGGTCGACCCCGCCGGAGTGGCCACCAGCACGCCGTCGCAGGCGAGCTCGGGCATCGCCACCCGGCCATTGACCAGCACCTCGATCTTGGCGGTTTGGCGAGTCTCGCGCAGCAGCGACACCTCATTGATCGCGGCGTGGCTAAAAATCTCGCCTGAGACGGTCGTCGCGCGCATCGCCAGCGGGGCGACGCGGATTGCCTTGGCCCGCGCCAGCCGCTCGGGCAATTGATCGATCCGCCATTCGTTCATGAGGAAGCCGACGGTGCCGCGGTTCATCCCGAACACCGGCTTGGCGTGGCCGCTCTCGAGCATGGCGTGGAGGGTGTGCAGCATGAACCCGTCGCCGCCCAGTGCGACCAGCGACCTGGCGTCGTCGACGTCGGCCCAATGGTAGCGTTGGCGGAGCAGTTCCTCGGCGGCGCTGGCCACCTCGGTGGTTGAGGATAACAGGCCAATGCCGAGGCTGGTCATGTCGCTGCGCTGGGGCATTGCCCGCGACCATAGGGATTTTGCGGCACTGCGCCACTGTCCCGTTTCGGGTCGTGGCGACAGTGCCCGGTTACGTGCGCCGGGGCGGCGCGTTAGCGAACTTCCAACATGCTTTGGCCAAACCTTCTTTCCGGCGGGGGAATGCGGGCGTCGGACCGACCGGTTCCGGCGCCCGCGACGGCCCCCGACCGTCCCCTCGAGGACGCCATCGGGCGCGGCGACATCGCCATCCTGTTCCAGCCCCAGATCGAGCCGGCCAGTGGCCGTGTCGCGGGCGCCGAGGCCCTCGCGCGCTGGGAGGGGTCATCGTCCGCCGAGGATTTGTTCGCGCGCGCCGCTGCCGCCGGGCTGAGCGAGCGCTTGTCGTGGCTGGTCCAGCGCAAGGCGATCCGCGCCGCCGCGGCCTGGGATGGCCCGCTCGCCGGGCTCAGCGTGTCGATCAACCTGCTCCCGCAGGATTTGGCGCGCGAAGGCTATGTCGAATGGCTGCTGGACGAAGTCGAGGCTGCCGGGCTCGACCCGCTGCGGCTGACCGTCGAGATTACCGAGAGCGTGCTGGTCGAGCCCATCGACGCCGTACGGCGCCTGGCCCGGCTGCGCGCCGCGGGCATCCGTATCGCGGTCGACGATTTCGGCACCGGCTACGCGAGCCTCGCTTACCTGACTTCGCTGCCCCTCGACATGCTCAAGATCGACCGCAGCCTGATCGCCCAGATTGTCGGCGGCTCGCGCGACCGGATCGTCGTCCACGCCATGATCCGCCTCGCCCGGGATCTCGATTTGAAAGTGCTGGTCGAAGGGGTCGAGACAGCCTCGCAGCTGGCCTTGCTCGCGCAGTGGGGATGCGACCTGTACCAGGGCTTCCTCGGCGCCGGTGCACTCGATGAACCCGCACTGGCGCGGTTCGTGCGTGCGTCGACCGCGGAAGCGGCGGCCTAGGCCGCTTCCATCGCCTTGGCGCCGGCCTCGGCCACGCGCGCCAGCCCCCGCGAGACCTGCAGCGCACCGTTGAGCCGCGCTTCGGCGGTTGGCCAGTCGCGGGCGACGATCAACTTGCTATCGGGGCGCAGCTTGGCCGTTCCCTTGAGCCGCTCGACATAGCCAAGCAGCGCGGCGAGGTCGCGGAAGCCGGCCGGCACGAAGGTCACCACCGCGCCCTTGGCTCCGACGTCGAGCTTGGCGATTGACGCCGCGCGGCAGTTGAGTTTGGTCTCGACGATCAGCATCAGATTGGCGGTTTCGGGCGGGAGCGGCCCGAAGCGGTCGATCAGCTCGGCGGCGAACTCGTCGACCGCGGCCCGGTCCTCGAGGTCGCCGATGCGGCGGTACAGGCCCATGCGCAGGTCGAGGTCGGAGACATAGTCCTCGGGGATGAGGATCGGTGCATCGACGCTGATCTGCGGGGTGAATTCGTCGCGGCGCGGCTCGCCGCCGGCCTTCTGCTCGACGATCGCCTCCTCCAGCATCTCCTGGTAGAGTTCGAAGCCGACCTCCTTGATGTGCCCCGATTGCTCGTCGCCGAGCAGATTGCCGGCGCCGCGGATGTCGAGGTCATGGCTGGCGAGCTGGAACCCGGCGCCGAGGCTGTCGAGGTTGGCGAGCACCTGCAGGCGCTTCTCGGCGGTCTCGGTGATCTGGCGGTCAGGCGGGGTGGTCAGGTACGCGTAGGCGCGGGTCTTCGAGCGTCCGACGCGGCCGCGTAGTTGATAGAGTTGAGACAGGCCGAAGCGGTCGGCGCGGTGGACGATGAGGGTGTTGGCGCTGGGGATGTCGAGCCCGCTCTCGATGATCGTGGTCGACAGCAAGACGTCATATTTGCGATCGTAGAAGGCGCTCATCCGCGCCTCGACATCGGTCGCGCTCATCTGGCCGTGGGCGGTCACCGCGGTGACCTCGGGGACTTCCTCGCGCAGCCATTCCTCCATGTCGGGCAGGTCGGCGACGCGGGGGACGACGAAGAAGCTCTGGCCGCCGCGGTAATGCTCGCGCAGCAGCGCCTCGCGCACCACCACCGGGTCCCACGGGGTGACGTAGCTGCGCACCGCCAGGCGGTCGACCGGCGGGGTCTGGATCACCGACAGGTCGCGCAGGCCCGACATCGCCATCTGCAGCGTGCGCGGGATCGGGGTCGCGGTGAGCGTCAGCACGTGGACGTCGGTTTTGAGGGCTTTTAGCCGCTCCTTGTGGGCAACCCCAAAATGCTGCTCCTCGTCGACCACCACCAGTCCCAGCCGCTTGAACTCGAGCCCTTTCGCCAGCAGCGCGTGCGTGCCGATGACGATGTCGATCTGGCCGCTGGCGAGGCCTTCCTTGACCTTCTTGGCTTCGGCAGCGGGGACCAGCCGCGACAGCCGGCCGACATGGATCGGAAAGCCCTGCAGCCGCTCGATGAAATTGGCGTGATGCTGGCGCGCGAGCAGAGTGGTCGGCGCGATCAGCGCGACCTGCTTGCCCGCCATCGCCATCACGAACGCGGCGCGCATCGCCACCTCGGTCTTGCCGAAGCCGACATCGCCGCACACCAGCCGGTCCATCGGCTTGCCGCCCTCGAGGTCGGCCAGCACGTCGGCGATCGCGCGCTCCTGGTCGTCGGTTTCCTCGTAGGGGAAGCGGTCGACGAATTGGGGGAAGGCGCTGTCGGCGGCGGCGACGAAGCCGGGGCGGGTGGCCCGCACCGCGGCGGTCTTAATCAGTTCACCGGCGATCTCGCGGATGCGCTCCTTCATCCGGCTCTTGCGCCGCTGCCACGCCTCGCCGCCCAAGCGGTCGAGCGTGACGCCGTCGCTGTCGCTGCCGTAGCGGGTCAGCAATTCGATGTTCTCGACCGGCACGAACAGCCGGTTGCCGCCGTTATATTCGAGCGCCACGCAATCGTGCGGCGCCTTGCCGACCATGATCTGGGTCAGCCCTTCATAGCGCCCAATGCCATGGTCGGCGTGGACCACCAGGTCGCCCGGGGTGAGGGTCGCCAGCTCGGACAAGAACGCCGCGGCGCCCTTGCGCTTCTTGCGCCGCCGCACCAGCCGGTCGCCGAGCATGTCCTGCTCGGTCAGCACGGCGACATCGGGCGCGGTGAAGCCGTGGTCGAGCGGGAGCACGAGCAGCGCCGCGCCGGCCCGCGCGCTGAGCGCCGCCTGCCAGCTGTCGGCGAGGCTCAGCGCTTTTAGTCCATGATCCTCGAGCAGGCCCTGGAGCCGTTCGCGCGAGCCTTTCGAGTAGCTCGCCAGGACGACCTTGCGGCCGTCCCTCTTGAGCCTGGCGACGTGCTTGGCGACCGCTTCGTAGAC
>NZ_JANPKO010000099.1:0-14886 GCF_031426035.1 Sphingomonas sp.
GCCGCGGGCGCGGTGCGCTCGAGCGGGCGGGCCGGTGCGGGCTCGTCGTGCGGCCCGGCCGCGAGCGCGGGCCGCCAGCGCGGGCGCAGCGCGAAGTACAGCGCGGCGGCGGCGGCGGCGAGCGCGGCGAGCAGCCACGGCCACAGCGGGGGCCCCTCGTTGATGGTCATGCTCGCCGCCGGCGGGAGCACCGCCGGGTCGGCATTGGGCTGGGACACGAAGCGGCCGGACGGTTGCGCCGGGGTCGGGTCGCGGGTCAGCGCATCGGCCGGGGGCAGCGCGACACGGTCGCTGCCGTCGGTCGCGCGCGGCGCGGTGGCGGGCGCGGGTGCAGCGGAGGACGGCGCGGACGGCGGCGGCGATTGCGGCGCGGCGACCGCCGGCCGGTCGGCGGCGGTCGACGACGGCGGCTGGATGGTTGGAGCGGGGCGCTGCGGGGTGGCCACCGGGCGCTCGGTGACGGGGGCTGGGGTCGGCGACGGCCGCGTCACCGCGCCGTTCAGGTTGAAATCGCGCAGCTGGGGCGGGCCGATGGTCTCGGCGGCGTTATTGGTCGCCGGCGCGGTTTGCGCGGCGAGCGGCGCGGCGGCCAGCGCCAGCCACGCCCCAAACGCCGCAATGCCCAAGCCCAAGCCCGCCTTCATCGTCTCCCGCTCTTGTTCGAGGGTGCGCGCGGCCCGACCGCCACGCGCCGCGCGCTCATGGCCCGCATTTGCCGCCGCATCAAGCGCGGCTTGAAGCGCGGCGGCGGCTAGCGGGCGTCGACCAGCACCAGCTCGGCGTCATCCTCGGCGTGGATTTCGACCCGCTCCTCGCCGGTGATGGCGATGCCGTCGCGCGGGCCGGCGGCGGCGCCGTTGACCCGCACCCGCCCGCTCGGGACGAGGTAGAGGTGGCGCTCGGGCGCGGCGTCGATCGCGATCGTCTCGCCCGCCTTGACCGTCGCGCCGAGGATGCGCGCGTCGGCATTGATGGTCAGCGCGCCGTCATCGGCATGGCCGCTGGCGAGCAACTGGAACTGGCCGTCGCGGGCGTCCTTGGGGAACGGCTTGGCGCCCCACCCGGGGGCGATCCCTGGGCGGTCGGTCTCGATCCAGATCTGGAACAAGGTGGTGTCCTCGTCCTCGAGGTTGAACTCGGCGTGGGTGACCCCGCTGCCGGCGCTCATCACCTGGACGTCGCCGGCGCCGGTGCGGCCGTGATTGCCGAGCGAATCCTGGTGGGTGATCGCGCCGCTGCGAACATAAGTGACGATCTCCATGTCGCGGTGGGGATGCGGCGGGAAGCCCGACTTGGCGGCGATGGTGTCGTCGTTCCACACGCGGATCCGGCCCCAGCCCATGCGCGCGGGGTCGCGGTAATCAGCGAACGAGAAATGGTGGCGGGCGTTGAGCCAGCCGTGGTCGGCGTGGCCGAGCGAAGCGAAGGGGCGGATGTCGATCATGGAGCTGAAATGGCGCGTTTGGCGGGGCGTTCAAGTATCACGGATGTAACCGCAGATGCGCGGCGTAATGCGCGGCTTTCTCGGCGTAATGGGCGGCCGAGACGCGGATCGCCTGCTTCTCGGCGTCGGTCAGGTCGCGCTTCACGCTGGCCGGGGCGCCGACGATCAGCACTCCGCCGGCGAAGCTCTTGCCTTCGGTGATCAAGGCGCCGGCGCCGACCAGGCATTCGGGGCCGAGGGTGGCGCCGTTGAGGATGCGCGCGCCCATCCCGACCAGGCAATCGTCGGCGATGGTGCAGCCGTGGAGGATCGCCTGGTGGCCGACGGTGACGCGGGCGCCGATCGCGAGCGGCGCGCCGGGGTCGGAATGGCCGACCGCGCCGTCCTGGATATTGCTGTCGTCGCCGACCAGGATCGCGGTGTTGTCGGCGCGCAGCACGGCGCCGAACCACACGCTGGCGCGCATCCCGAGGCGGACGTCGCCGATCAGGTCGGCGGAGGGCGCGGCCCACGCGCCGGTAGCGAGCTGCGGTGTCAGGTCGTCGAGCGCGTACAGCGGCATGCAAGTTTCCTTCGGTTCCGGCGTACCAAATTGGACCGCCGGAAGCGACCACCGGCGTGGCTCTGGGGCAACGTCACGCAACCGTAACAGGACCGTCACAAGCGCGTAGCACTGCCCTTCTAAATGCCGAATCACGGGTTGGCGGTGGGCCGACCCCAAAGGGTATTTCCTCATGCGCTACAGCAAGTTCGCTTATACGGCCGCGCTCATGGCCGCGGTTTCCATGCCATCGATCGCCGAGGCCCGCAGCCAGATGCGCGCGGTCGGCTCGTCGACCGTCTATCCGTTCGCCAAGGCCGTCGCCGAGCGCGTCGCCCGCGCCAATCCGCGCCTGGGCACCCCGATCATCGAATCGACCGGCACCGGTGCCGGCATGAAATTGTTCTGCGCCGGGGTCGGCCAGCGCTTCCCCGACATCGTCAACGCCTCGCGCCGGATGAAGGCCAAGGAGGCCCAGGCGTGCGCGTCCAACGGCGTGACCAAGATCACCGAAATCCAGGTCGGCCTCGACGGCCTCGCCGCGGCCACCGCCAAGTCGAGCGGGATCAACGGGCTGACCCAGAAGGACATTTACCTGGCGATCGCCAAGACACCGTTCGGCAAGCCCAACAAGGCCAAGACCTGGCGCGACGTCAATGCCAAGCTGCCGGCGATTCCGATCCGCGTGTACGGCCCGCCGACCACCAGCGGCACCCGCGATTCGCTGAACGAGTTGATCATGACCCCGCCGTGCGAAGCCAATCCGAGCATGGCCGCGCTCAAGAAGTCGGACGAAGCGAAGTTCAAATCGGTGTGCACCGGAATCCGCACCGACGGCGCCTACATCGAGGCCGGCGAGAACGACAATCTCATCGTCCAGAAACTCGCCGCCAACCCCAACACCGTGGGCTTCTTCGGCTACAGCTTCCTCGAAGAGAATGGGAGCAAGGTGAAGGGCATCGCGATCAACGGCGTGCAACCGACCTACGCCAGCATCAGCAGCTTCAAATATCCCGGTGCGCGGCCGCTCTACATCTACGTCAAGAACGCGCACGTCGGGGCGATCCCGGCGGTCAAGGCGTTTGCCGCCGAGTTCACCAAGGAAAGCGCGTTCGGGCCGCAGGGCTATCTGCTCCGCGCCGGCCTGATCGCCGCGCCCAACGGCACCCGCGCGCGCAGCCAGGCTGCGGCCCGCACGCTGGCGCCGCTCAACCTGGCCAGCCTCAAGTAGGTCACGTCCACATCATCGTTTGGAATACGGCCGGCGCCTGATGGCGCCGGCCTGAGGCCCTTCACAACGAAGGGCTGGGGAAAGGGAAGACAATGCATCGCACGACACTGTTTACCGCGCTGATGGGCGGCACCGCGCTGGTGCTCGCGAGCCCGGCTTATGCGCAGGAGCTGCCCGAGGCGCAGCAGGACCAGGCCGCGCCCGACGCGTCCGACGCCACCGCCGACGCCGAGATCGCCGCGGCCGCGCCGGTCGACGACGCGCAGGCCAAGATCGAATTGCTCCAGGCCCAGGTCGAGGCGCTGCAAGAGGCGCTCGAGGGCGTCAAGGCGGCGATGGTCAAGTCGACTCCGTCATGGAAGGGCGGGCCATTGTTCGAGGACAAGGGCGAGGGCTGGTCGTTCAAGCCGCGCGGTCGCCTGCAGTGGGACGCCGGCTACGTCTCCAACCCGGACGACGCGATCAACACCCGCAACCTCGGCTTCAACACCCGCGCGCGGCGCATCCGGCTCGGCGTCGAAGGCACCATCCCGGGCGACTTCGGCTACAAGTTCGAGGCCGACTTCGCCAACTCCAGCGTGGGCTTCGGCGACGTCATCCTGACCTATGCGCCGAAGGACAAGATCTACAGCTTCACGATCGGCAACCACGAGACCTTCAACGGACTCGAGCAGATCACCAGCTCGCGCTTCATCAGCTTCCTCGAGCGCGCCGCGTTCAACGACGCGTTCACCAACACCCGCCGCATCGGCGTCTCGATGGGCCTGGCCAACAAAGCCAACACTTTGCGCTTCAACGCCGGCGTGTTCGCCGCCCACTCGATCGATTCGGGCTTCGACAACGAAGGCATGATCTTCGGCGCGCGCGGCGTCTACGCGCCGCTGATGGGCGCCAACCAATTGCACTTCGGCGCCAACTTCCAGCACCGCAACTTCCAGTCGAACAACGGCGCCACGGTGTCCAACTCGGTCGGCGCGCCGTCGACCAACCAGCTCGCCCGCTACCGCGCGCGGCCGTTCACCCAGACCACCGACCAGCGGTTTGTCGACACCGGTGCGTTCGCCGCCAACAGCGACAACATCATCGGGCTCGAGTTCGGCGGCATCTTCAAGTCGCTGCACGTCTCGGCCGAGGGCCAGTACACCACGGTCAGCTCGGACTATTCGGTCGGCGACGTGCTGACCGGGCTCGACCAGTTCGCGCTCAACTCGGCGGGCCTCCCGGCCTATGTCGTGCCGACCGGCAACCCGACCTTCTGGGGCGGCTATGTCGAGGCCGGCTACTTCCTCACCGGCGAAACCCGCGGCTACAAGAACGGCACGTGGGACCGCACCAAGGTCTTGAAACCGTTCAGCAAGGGCGGCTGGGGCGCGTGGCAGGTGATCGGCCGCGCCGATTATCTCGACCTCGACAGCAACAAGCTGAAGAATGCGCGCACCAACAATTTCGAAACCGGCACGTCGAGCCTGTCGAGCTCGCGGCTCGGGCGCGGCGGCAAGCAGCTCGGCCTGCTCGCCGGGCTGACCTGGATCCCCGAGGATTACATGCGCGTGCTGTTCAACTACTCGCACGCGCAGATCACCGGCGGGCCCCAGGCGGCAACCGTCAAGCCCGACTCGGACAAGCCGGTCGACGAGCGCAAATACGGTGTCCATGTGTTCACCACGCGCTTCCAGATCGACTTCTAAATTGCGCCACGATGGCCGCCCCGGACCTCGCGCCGGGGCGGCCACTCGCGCCGCCCGCCGGATAGTCTAAGATGCTGGCGATGGCCTCCCTTTCCCCCGGCACCCGCGCGCTCATAGAAGCGCTCGACGAGCCCGCGATGCTGATCGAGGCCGGCCGCGTGCGGCTCGCCAACCTGGCCGCCCAGCGCCTGCTCGGGATCGGCATCGAGGGCAGCGACGTGCGGCTCGCCATCCGCCACCCGCGCGCGCTCGAGCGGCTGCTGCCCGGCACCCCCGGCGACATCGAAATCACCGGCATCGGCCAGTTCGACCGGCCGTGGACCCTCTCCGTCCGCGCGCTCGGCGGCGGCGCCTTGCTGGTGCGGCTGATCGACCGCTCGGCGACCATCGCGGCGGAGCGCATGCGGGTCGACTTCGTCGCCAACGCCAGCCACGAATTGCGCACGCCGCTATCGACCATCCTCGGCTTTTCCGAAACGCTCGCCGACGAAGTCGAGCTCGAGGCGCCGCAGCGAACCCGGTTCGGCGAGATCATTCGCGGCGAGGCCAAGCGCATGCTGCGCATCATCGAGGATCTGATGAGCCTGTCGCGGATCGAGGCCGGCCGCTTCATCGCGCCGACCGAGCCGGTCGACATCCCGTCGCTGGTCGAAATGGCCGCGGCCAACGCCCGCACCATCGCCGGCGCGCGCGAGTGCGACATCGAGACCGTGCTGCAGGAGGATTTGCCGCCGGTCGTCGGCGACCACGGCCAGCTGCTGCAATTGCTCGACAATCTGCTGACCAACGCGATCCGCTACGGCTGCCGCGACGGGCGCTGCCAGGTGACCATCTCGGCCGCGGCGGAAGACGGCGCGGTGCGCCTCGCGGTGCGCGATTACGGGCCGGGCATCCCGCGCGACCATTTGCCGCGCGTCACCGAGCGCTTCTACCGCGTCGACGCCGCGCGCAGCCGCGACAGCGGCGGCACCGGATTGGGGCTGGCGATCGTCAAGCATATCGTCGAGCGCCACCGCGGCAATCTGACCATCAACAGCAGCGAAGGCGACGGCACCGAAGTGCTGGTGCGGTTGCCCGCCGCTACGCAGCAGCCGCTCCACGCTGTCACGAAACTGTAACAAAACTGTCTCAGGGGAGTCTGCGCCGCCAGCTAAGGCCGATCCCGATCCCCCTGCTTTTGCTCGACGAGGAGTGGCAATGACCAAGTTCGGCTTTTTGATCCCCGCGGTTGCGCTGCTTTCCGCGTGCGGCGGCGGCGGCTCCGGCGGCTCCAACGCGGCGGCCCAGATGCGCGTCGTCGGCTCGTCGACGGTGTACCCGTTCACCACCGCGGTGGCGGAGGAATTCCAGCGCGCCAACCCGGGCAACCCGGTGATCGTCGAGTCGACCGGCACCGGCGCCGGGATCAAATTGTTCTGCAGCGGCGTCGGCGGCGAATTCCCCGACATGGTCAACGCCTCGCGCCCGATGAAAAAGAGCGAATATGACGATTGCGCCAAGGCCGGCGCCAAGGAGATCATCGAAGTGCCGGTCGGGATCGACGGGCTGACCCTGATCCAGGCCGCCGGCCAGCCCGCGCTCAACCTGACCGTCAAGGACGTCTACGCGGCGATCGCGGCGACGCCGTTCGGCAAGCCCAACACCGCGACCACGTGGAAGGACGTCAATCCGGCGCTGCCGGCGGTCAAGATCCGCGTGCTCGGCCCGCCGCCGACCTCAGGCACCCGCGACAGCCTGGCCGAGCTGATCCTCGAGAAGGGCTGCGACAGCGACCCGGCGATGAAGGCGCTCAAGGACAGCGACAAGGACAAGCACAAGGAAATCTGCACCAAGGTGCGCGAGGACGGCGCCTACGTCGAGGCCGGCGAGAACGACAATCTGTTGGTCCAGAAGGTCGCCGGCGACCCCGGCACCCTGGGCGTGCTCGGCTACAGCTTCCTCGAGGAAAATGCCGACAAGGTGCGCCCGGTGGCGCTCGCCGGGGTTGTCCCCAACGCCGACACCATCGCCAATCTGAGCTACCCCGGGGCGCGCAAGCTGTTCGTCTACGTCAAGGGCGAGCACATCAAGGCCAAGCCCAAAATCCGCGACTTCATCGCGGCCTATGCCAAGGCGTGGGGCAAGGGCGGGCCGCTCGAGCGCCGCGGGCTGGTCCCGCTCGCCGCCGCCGACGCGGCCGCGGCGACGGCGCAGGCGGAGTCGCTGACTCCGCTCGACGCCGGCAAGCTCAAGTAAGCGAACGGCGGCGAGGGCGATGAGCCTGACCATTGCCCTCGCCGCCGTCATCCTCGTCGCCGCGGCGGCGGGGTGGCTGGCCTACACCCGCGCGAGCCGGATGCGCAGCGCGGGCCGGCTTCACTCGCTGCCGAGCTACCACGCCGCCAATGTCGCGATCTGGGCCGCGGTCCCCGCCCTGCTGCTGATCGCGCTGTGGACCCCGGTCCAGTCGAGCTTTGTCGACCAGGCGGTGCTGGCGACCCCCGAGGGCCGCACGCTGCCGAGCTTCGACATGCAGCGCGACTCGATCCTGTCCGAGGCGCGCGAGATCGCCAAGGGTGAGCGCGATTCCGGCTTCAACCCCGAATCGGCGGGCCTCGCGCCGCGCTTCGCCGAGGCGCAGAGCCGCTTCGCGACGATCGGCGGCGGGGTCGCGATCCTGCTCGCGCTGGGCGCCGCCGCGTGGGCGTTGCGCCGCAGCGCGCCGCAATTCCGCGCCCGCACCGGGGTCGAGCGATGGCTGATGGGGCTGCTGTTCGCGGCCTCGCTGATCGCGATCCTGACCACGCTCGGGATCCTGCTGTCGCTGATGTTCGAGAGCCTGCGCTTCTTCAAGATGGTGCCGGTCAGCGAATTCCTGTTCGGCACCCAGTGGAGCCCGCAGACCGCGATGCGCGCCGACCAGGCGGGATCGTCGGGCGCGTTCGGATCGGTGCCGCTGTTCTGGGGCACCGCGTTCATCGGCGCGATCATCGCGATGATCGTCGCCATCCCGCTCGGCCTGATGAGCGCGATCTATTTAACGCAATATGCCCACTCGACGGTGCGCGCGTGGCTCAAGCCGGTGCTCGAGATTCTCGCCGGGGTTCCGACCGTGGTGTACGGCTATTTCGCGGCGCTGACGGTGGCCCCGGTGGTGCGCGATTTCGGCCTGTCGATCGGGATCAGTTCGGCGAGCAGCGAAAGCGCGCTCGCCGCGGGGCTGGTGATGGGGATCATGATCATCCCGTTCATCAGCTCGATGGCCGACGATTCGATCGCCGCGGTGCCGCAGGCGATGCGCGACGGCAGCCTGGCGATGGGCGCGACCAAGTCCGAGACGATCCGCAAGGTGGTGCTGCCCGCGGCCCTGCCGGGGGTGGTCGGCGGGGTGCTGCTCGCGGTCAGCCGCGCGATCGGCGAGACGATGATTGTGGTGATGGCCGCGGGCCTCGCCGCCAACATGACCGCCAACCCGTTCGCCAGCGTCACCACGGTGACCACCCAGATCGTGCAATTGCTGACCGGCGACCAGGAATTCGACAGCGCCAAGACCCTCGCCGCCTTCGCGCTCGGGCTGGCGCTGTTCCTGATCACCCTGGTGCTCAACCTGATCGCGCTGACCGTCGTCCGGCGCTACCGCGAGGCGTATGAGTAGTTCCGACCAGTCGCGCTGGACCGACGCCGCGATGCAGGGCCGGCTGCGCAAGCGCTATTCGGCCGAGCGGCGCTTCCGCTTCTTCGGGCTTGCCGCGGTCAGCCTGTCGGCGCTGTTCCTGGCGTTCCTGCTGGTGACCATGATGGCCAAGGGTTTCGGCGGGTTCGTCCACTACGAAGCCCGGCTGCCGATCGACTTCGCGCGCTCCGACCTGATGCTCGACCCCGCCGCGCTCAAGGGCCCCGACGGCAGCAATGTCGTCGCCGGCGCCGATGTCGAGGGCGTGCTCGTGGCCAGCGCGACGGCGGTCTACGGCGATGCCGCCGCCGAGCTGTTCGGCGCCGGCGCGGTGCGTTCGGCCGGGCGGCAATTGCTCGCCGACCCCGATTTGCTGACGCGCAGCACGACGATGTGGCTGCCGGTCGGCAGCAAGATCGACGTCGCGGCCAAGCACGACAGCGATGCGGCGAGCGAGAAACTGGTCGCCGTGCTCGAGTCCAAGGACGCGCTGCGGATGCGGCCGAACACCGACTTCATGACCGAATCCGACGCCACCGACCCGTCCGCGGTGGGGGTGTGGGGCGCGCTCAAGGGCAGCTTCCTGACGATCGTCGTGACGATGCTGCTGGCGTTCCCGATCGGGGTGCTGTCGGCGGTCTATCTCGAGGAGTTCGCGCGCCGCAACCGCTGGACCGACGCGATCGAGGTGTCGATCAACAATCTCGCCGCGGTGCCCTCGATCATCTTCGGGCTGCTCGGGCTCGCGGTGTTCTTGAACTTCCTCCATTTGCCGCGCTCGGCGCCGCTGGTCGGCGGGCTGACGCTGGCGCTGATGACGATGCCGGTGATCGTGATCGCCAGCCGCAACGCGATCAAGTCGGTGCCGCCGTCGATCCGCGACGCCGCGCTGGGAGTTGGCGCGTCGAAGATGCAGGTGGTGTTCCACCATGTCCTGCCGCTCGCGCTGCCCGGCATCCTGACCGGGACCATCATCGGCATGGCACGCGCGCTGGGCGAGACCGCGCCGCTGCTGATGATCGGCATGCGCGCGTTCATCGCCGCCCCGCCGCAGGGCCTGACCGACCCGTCGAGCGTGCTCCCGGTGCAGATCTTCTTGTGGTCCGACGAAGTCGACCGCGCGTTCGTCGAGAAGACCAGCGCGGCGATCATCGTGCTGCTGCTGTTCATGCTCGTCATGAACGGCCTCGCCATCTACCTTCGCAACCGCTTCGAGCGCCGCTGGTGACCATCATGAAAGAAAAAATGCCCTTGAGCTCCACGACGCCGGTGCCGGCGCCGTCCGCGGCGATTGCCGCCCACGCCAACCGCGAGGGCCCGGCGAGCACGGACGACACCGCGCTGCCCGGCGGCCACCGCAGCGACGAGCGCGAACCCGCCGGCGGGTCGCTGTCCGAAGCGGCCGCGCCGGCCGCGGCGCCGCGGGTCACCGTTCAGGGGCCGACCCCGCCGGTCGACACCATGGCCGAGCCCGACCCGACCCGCACGCCCAAGATGCGCGCCGACAAGGTCAGCGTGTTCTATGACGGCAAGCAGGCGCTCAAGGACGTCTCGATCAACATCCACGACGACCGCGTGACCGCGTTCATCGGCCCCTCGGGGTGCGGCAAGTCGACCTTCCTGCGCTGCCTCAACCGGATGAACGACACGATCCCGTCGGCCAAGGTGACCGGCGACATCGAGCTCGACGGCCAGAACATCAATTCCGACGCGGTCGACGTGGTCCAGCTCAGGGCGCGGGTCGGGATGGTGTTCCAGAAGCCCAACCCGTTCCCCAAATCGATCTACGACAATGTCGCGTACGGCCCGCGCATCCACGGCCTCGCCAATACCAAGGCCGACATCGACGCGATCGTCGAGAAGTCGTTGCGCCGCGCCGGGCTGTGGGAAGAAGCCAAGGACCGGCTGCAGGAGAGCGGCACCGCTTTGTCGGGCGGGCAGCAGCAGCGGCTGTGCATCGCGCGCGCCATCGCGGTCGACCCCGAGGTCATTTTGATGGACGAGCCGTGCTCGGCTTTGGACCCGATCGCCACCGCCAAGATCGAGGAATTGATCCACGAATTGCGCGGGCGCTATGCGATCGCCATCGTCACCCACAACATGCAGCAGGCGGCTCGGGTCAGCCAGCGCACCGCCTTCTTCCACCTCGGCGAGCTGGTCGAATATGGCAAGACCAGCGAGATCTTCACCAACCCGCGCGAGGTGCGCACCCAGGACTATATCACCGGCCGCTACGGCTGATCGGAGCTCAGGACATGCAACAGCCGACCGGCAGCGGACATACACTCAAAGCGTTCGACCAGGACATCGACCGCCTGCGCGCATTGATCAGCCAGATGGGCGGGCTCGCCGAGCACGCCATCGGCGAGGCCATGCGCTGCCTCGTCCAGCGCGACACCGAGGGCGCCCAGCGGGTGGTCGAGAACGACAAGAAGCTCGACGCGCTGGAAATCGAGACCGAGCGCCGCGCGGTGCAATTGATCGCACTGCGCGCACCGATGGCGGGCGACCTGCGCGATGTCGTCGCCGCGCTCAAGATCTCGGGCGTGGTCGAGCGCATCGGCGATTATGCCAAGAACATCGCCAAGCGCGTGCCGCTGCTCGAGAGCGCGAGCAAGATCGAGCCGATGTCGCTGCTGCCCGAAATGGCGCGGATGGCGACCGGCATGGTCCACGACGTGCTCGACGCGTTCGTCGAGCGCGACGCCGGAATGGCGGTGCAGGTGTGCGAACGCGACAATGCGGTCGACGATTTCTACGATTCGATCTTCCGCACCTTGCTCACCCACATGATGGAGAACACCCACAACATCGGCCAGTGCGCGCATCTGCTGTTCGTCGCCAAGAACATCGAGCGGGTCGGCGATCACGCCACCAACATCGCCGAGATGGTCTATTATGCCGCGACCGGGCAGCACATGGCGGACACCGTGCGCACCACCGGCGCGACGCGGGCCTGACGGATGGGCGACAAAAGATTGCTGGTGGTCGAGGACGATCGCGCGATCGCCGAGCTGGTCAGCTACCATTTCGGCAAAGAAGGCTTCGCCGTCACCGTCACCCCGTCGGGCGACGAGGCGCTGCTGTTGGTGTCCGAGCAGCGGCCCGACCTGGTCATCCTCGACTGGATGATCGAGGGCATCAGCGGGATCGAGGTGTGCCGCCGGCTGCGCCGCAACCCGGGCACGATCAGCCTGCCGATCCTGATGCTGACCGCGCGCGGCGAGGAGGACGACCGCGTGCGCGGGCTCGAGACCGGCGCCGACGATTTCGTGACCAAGCCGTTCAGCCCCAAGGAGCTGCTCGCGCGCGCCAACGCGCTGCTGCGCCGCGCGCAGCCGACGCTGGTGGCGGACAAGCTCAGCTATGCCGGGTTGGAGATGGATGTCGGCGCCCACCGCGTGCGCCGCAACGGGCGCGCTATCGCGCTCGGGCCGACCGAATACCGGCTGCTGCGGCACTTCCTCAAGAACCCCGCGAAAGTGTTCTCGCGCCAGCAATTGCTCGACACGGTGTGGCCGCACAACGAGGACATCGAGCTGCGCACGGTCGACGTCCACATCCGCCGCCTGCGGCTGGCATTGAGCGCGGCGGGCGAGCCCGACCTGATCCGCACCGTGCGCTCGGAAGGCTATTCGCTGGATTCCGACTCGGCCGAATAAGCGGCCTCAGGCGACGCAGGCGTAACGGTCGGCACCGCGACCGCGATTCTTCGTTGTTCGGTCTCGGACTGGCTCGGAGATGAAAGCGTGGCGGACAGCAAGATCGTGGCGGTGGGGCTGTTGACGCAGCCCGAGCTCGACCTGCTCGGGCACAGCTTCACGCGGCTGTGGCCGGTCGACAAGGCGCCCCATTTCGAGGACCTGATCGAGGCCATCGACCGCGCCGACCGGGAATTATCGGCCGATAACGAAAACACTTCCGGCGGTTGACCGGCCAGGCGCTCCCCCCGCGTTCCGGAACCGCCCGGCGCGCCCGGGGGTTTTCATGATCGCCCTCCATCGAGAGCGGGCGAACGAGGGCTCCGAAGTAAGGAGACTTCATCATGCGTATCAACCAACTGACTTTCCTGCTGGCGTCGGCCGCGCTGGTCGCCGGCTGCAACACGGTCCGCGGCGTCGGCAGCGACCTGACCTCGGTCGCCGAGGCGTTCGACCCCAACAAGACCTATGCCCCGTGCGGCTCGGGCGCGATCGACAGCAACGGCGACGGGCGCATTTCGAACGCCGAGTGGAACAGCTACCGGAGCGCCGGCTATACCAGCTGGGACGCCAACGGCGACGGCCGCATCAGCAGCGCCGAATATGCCAATTGCTGGTACGGCGGCGGCTTCTACACGACCTACAACCGGGCCGCGTGGGAGCCGAGCTATCGCGCGTTCGACGCCAATGGCGACGGCTGGCTTAGCGCCGACGAATATTGGGGCACCACCGCCTGGTCGCAGTACGACCGCAACAGCGACGGCGTGATCGACAGCAGCGAATGGCCGTGGTGAGCTGACGCGGGCATGAAGCGCACGGGGAGCCGCCGGCTCCCCGCGCGCGATCGATGAGCAAGAAAAGTGGTGCCGGGAGAGGACTCGAATGACGTGGCTAGATGTTTGGTTTTAAAGGGTTTTTGAAACCACCTTTTGAACTAGGCCCCCAAAAGGGCCCCCAACGTAACGGGACTTAATCCAGCCGAAGTTCGATTTCCTTCATGATGCGATCGGTCTCTGCGAGGATTTTGACGACCTTCTCGTAGTCGCCGATGTCGTCCCAAGACAGCGACCGACCACGCCGGTCCTTGAGCCATTTTTGCGCGGGCTGGTAGCCGCCGATGTGGAAGTCCCAGGCGATTGGCGGGACGGCGTCAAAATATTGGTTTGGGTTGATGTGGACCCTGCCGTCGGCGAATTTAGGATAGCCGCTGGCCACCACGTCGTCGCCCTCACCATGATAGGGAAAAGGCGTGTCGCCGATGGCGGGGGGTTCCATCAGGTGGAGGCGGCGGAGCTGCTCGCCCTTTTCGCTGACGTGGGCGAAGACCTCGGGCGAGGCGGGATAGGGAACGCGCGGGAAGCCAATTTTGAGAAACGCCGAGAATTTCTCGCGATAAGCGGGCGAGTGGAGCACCCCGTAGATATAGTCGAAGACCTTCACCTCGCTCGGGCGCGCCTCGCCGGTGGCGGCGCGGAAGTCGTCGTCAGGACCGGCTTGGTCTGCGATGTCGATGCCGGCTGCGGTACAAATGGCAGTGTAGAGCTTGGTGTCGAGGTTGAGCGTGCGCCTGTCCGCTTCGAACGCGTCGCGTTGTTCCAACTCATTATCGGGATACAGATACAGAGGCGCGAAGGAGTTTACTTCCTTAATGCTTAGGCTGTGGAGCGTAATGGGCCCGGTCGTGACCAACACGTCGGCGAAGGGGCGGCCACCTTCGATCTTGCGCGTGTAACAGATGGATAAATTTTGATGTCCGACCAGATTCCGTGAAATTTTCGATGCCGGAAAGAAGTGAAAACCGCCCTGAACGCCGGTGTAAATCGTCCAGCGGCGGTCGAGCGGTCGATAGTCAAGTTCGATTATATCATCAGGCGTGGCATTGTTTTTCAAGTCGTCGATTGCTGCGGCGAGCGACCAACTCTGCGTATCGTTCCCCACGGCGTACTTTTCTCTCGCAGCCTCGACATCCATCCTTAGCGTATCGCTAGCCCGGTCCCACAAAACAGCCCGATCCATATCAACGCTGAACGTGTCCCGCGCACTCAGCAGGCCTGTCCCAGATAGCGGAAACAGGTGTGTCAGGCTAAAACCTGCCGCATAGCCAGCCTCTTGGGCATAATCCATCGGCACCAACGCATATTGCGGAGCCTTTTCAGGCAGTTCGGTGGTCGCGAGATCTGCCGGCAGCGACTTGGCAAGCACCTCACCTTTTGCAGCACGTCCCCCCCAAATATCGCCGTGCATTACCTTGCCGAGAGGGCGGACTTTTTTGTTAGAGCGCTTCCGTGTGGCGATGATTATCGCAACGCCGGGCAAAATGTCGAAAACGTTCTTATCAGAAACCCCTGACGGAGCGATTTCACTTTTCTTGGTGCTTCCGTGCAGATCGATAATCCAAATCTTGTCAAAGTTCGTGAGCAGATGCCAACGCATCCCTCGGAAAGTCGGATTATCCAGATAGCCGTGATTGGTGATGAAGCCGAGGACCCCTTCGCCATTTTCCGAGATCATGTTTTCGGCCAAGCGAATAAACTTGACGTAATCATCGTTGAGGCCAGCGGGTTTGACTTTCTTGCAGCTTGTCCTTTCCGCCGGGTTCTGTTTTATAGGCTGCCATTAGCTCTTTAAT
>NZ_JANPKO010000100.1:0-12574 GCF_031426035.1 Sphingomonas sp.
GGTGCCGGGGCCGCCATTTGCCATGACGATTGCCCCGGCCTTGTTGCCGAGCCCGGTGGTGGCGGTGGTTTCGATCGCGATCGGCGGCAATTGCTTGGCGCCGTCGCGCACGCCGCCCTGGATCAGCCCGCCGTCGCCATAGGGCATGGCGCGGTAGAACGGCTGGCCGGTGAGCCAGCCCTTGTCGACGTAAGCGAGGAAGTTGGCCGTGGTGAGCGGGGCGCGGCCGCGATCGAGGGCAACGGTTATTTTTCCCAGGTCGGTCTCAAGCGCGACGCGGACGAGGTCGGGCTGCGGGGCGGCAGGGGCCTGCGCGGCGAGCGGGCTGGCGGTCGCGGCGAGCAGCGCGGCGAGGATCAGGGGCGGTTTCATGAGGCGCGTCCTAGCGAGTCGAATCTGAACCGCCGCTTCACGCCTTTCCACGCCTCTGCCAAGCCCTTATAGGGCGCCGCGTGACCAGCCTTCCACTGTCCGAACCGCGCGCGCTGTACGCCGACTGGCGTGACCTCGTCGCACTGACCAAGCCCAGGGTGATGAGCCTGGTGGTGTTCACCGGGCTGTGCGGGATGCTCGCTGCGCCGGTGCTGCCGCCGCTGGTGCTCGGCTTCACCGCGATCCTGTGCATCGCGCTCGCCGCGGGGGCCGCGGGGGCGTTAAACCAATGGTATAAGGCCGACCTCGACGGGCACATGAAGCGCACCGCCGGGCGGCCGCTGCCGGCGGGGCGGATGGAGCGCCAGACCGCGCTCCACTTCGGGGTTGGCCTCAGCGTGTTCTCGGTGATCCTGATGGACCTTGCCGCCAATCACCTGGCGGCGGCGCTGCTCGCGGCGTCGATCCTGTTCTACGTGCTAGTTTACACCGTGTGGCTCAAGCGGCGGACCGCGCAGAACATCGTCATCGGCGGTGCCGCCGGGGCGTTCCCGCCGCTGATCGGCTGGGTCGCCGCGACCGGCGAATTCGCCGCGCTGCCCTTGCTGCTGTTCGCGATCATATTCCTGTGGACGCCGCCGCACTTCTGGTCGCTGTCGCTGTTCGTGCGCTCGGACTATGCCGCGGCCAAGGTGCCGATGCTGCCGGTCACCGCCGGGCTCGCCGCGACCCGCCGCCAGATCTTCATTTACTCATTGCCGATGGCGGCCGCCGCGGTCGCGCCGTGGGCGCTGGGGCTGACCGGGGCGTTGTACGGGATCGTCGCCGCGGTGCTCAGCGCGGCGTTCCTCGTGCTCGCCGCCGCCGTGCTCGCCAACCGCGCCGCCGAGCCGGCCGGGATGGGGCCCGAAAAGCGGCTGTTCGGTTTTTCGGTGCTGTATTTGTTCGCCTTGTTCGGCGTGCTCGTCGCCGACCGGATGCTCGGCGCATGACCCCGCGGCCCGACGACGAAATCATCAAGCGCCAGCGCGAGCGGGCGCGGCTGATGGCGTGGCTGTTGGGCGGCTTCGTCATTCTGCTGTTCTTCATCACCATCGCCAAAATGGGGCTGAAGCCATGACCGCGCTGGCCCAGCGCAACACCCGCACCGCGCTGTGGATGGCGCTGCTGGCGGCGGCGATGGTCGGCTTGGCGTTCGCCTCGGTGCCGCTCTACCGCTTGTTCTGCGACGTCACCGGGTTTGGCGGAACGCCGCTGAGGGCGGAGCAAGCGCCGGGTGCAGCGGCGGGCCAAGTCGGGGTGCGGTTCGACGCCAACATCGACCCGCGGCTGCCGTGGCGGTTCGAGCCGGTCGAGACCACGGTGCGAATCAAGCCCGGCGCGCAGACCCAAGTGGCGTATCGGGCGACCAACCTCACCGCGCGGACCACCACCGGTACCGCGGTGTTCAACGTCACACCGGCGCTGGCGGGCAAATATTTCAGCAAGATCCAGTGCTTCTGTTTCTCCGAGCAGACGCTCAAGGGCGGCGAGAGCATCGACATGCCGGTGATCTTCTACGTCGACCCCAAGCTGCGCACCGACCCGGCCACCAAGGACATCGACGAGATCACGCTGAGCTATACATTTTACCCGGTGGAATCTCCCGCGACGGGCGGCTAAAGCCCCGCCGAGACAAGAGGAAAGCCGCATGGCCGCGACCAAGAATCACGATTACCATCTCGTCGAGCCCGATCCGTGGCCGATCATCGGCGCGTTCGCCGCCTTCGCGCTATTCGGCGGCGCGGTGATGTGGATGCACGACAACCCGTACGGCAAGTTCGTCACCGTAGCCGGCTTCGTCGCGGTGCTGGTAACGATGGCGAGCTGGTGGGCGAACACGATCAAGGAAGCGCACCAGGGTGACCATACCCCGGTGGTCCAGCTCCACCTACGCTATGGGATGATCCTGTTCATCGCCTCCGAGGTGATGTTCTTCCTCGCCTGGTTCTGGGCCTTTTTCGACGCATCATTGTTCCCCTCGGCGACCGAGGCGGTGGGCGGGGTGTGGCCGCCCAAGGGCATCGAAACGCTCGACCCGTGGGGCTTCCCGCTATTGAACACGATGATCCTGCTGTGCTCGGGGACGACCGTCACCTGGGCCCACCATGCGCTGATCAACGGCGACCGCGAGGGACTCAACAAGGGCCTGTTGCTGACGATCCTGCTTGGCCTGCTGTTCACCAGCATCCAGGCCTATGAGTATGTCCACGCGCCGTTCGCCTTCAAAGGCAATATCTATGGCGCGACCTTTTTCATGGCGACCGGCTTTCACGGCTTCCACGTCATCGTCGGCACGATCTTCCTGATCGTCTGCCTGATCCGCGCCAACAAGGGCCACTTCACGCCGCGCCAGCATTTCGGGTTCGAGGCGGCCGCCTGGTACTGGCACTTCGTCGACGTCGTCTGGCTGTTCCTGTTCGTGTCGATCTACATCTGGGGCGGCTGGGGCGCGCCGGTCCACGGCTGACGTGGCCCTCCGCTCGCCGCTGGCGGCCGCGCTGACGGGCGCATGCCCGCAATGCGGTGCCGGCGGGCTGTTCGCCAGCTGGATTGGATTCGTGCCCAAGTGCCGCAGCTGCGGGCTCGATGTCGCCGCGTTCAACGTCGGCGACGGGCCGGCGGCGTTCCTGATTTTGATCATCGGGGCGCTGCTGACGACCGCCGCGATCGTCACCGAACTGGCGCTCGAGCCGCCGTTTTGGGTGCACATCGTGTGGCTTCCGGTGGGGGCCGCGCTGACGATTTTCGGCCTGCGCTTCGGCAAGGCGCTGCTGCTGATGCAGGAATACCGTCTCCGCGCGCGCGAAGGGCGAATCGCCCCGTGATCCGCCGCCTGCCGTTGCTGCCGACGCTGGTGGTGCTCGCCGCCGCCGCGATCATGATCGGGCTCGGCGTGTGGCAGCTGGGGCGGGCCAAGCAAAAGGACGCGCTGATTGCGCGCTACCAGGCGGCGCAGAACTTGCCGCCGGTGGCGTTTCCGTCCTCGCCACTGGCGGATGACGCGCTGCCCTTGTTCCGCCGCGCCGACGGACTTTGCCTGCGCCCGGTCAACAAACGCGTTACCGCCGGCCGCAACCGCGCCGGCGACACCGGCTATGTCGTGATCATCGAGTGCGCCACCGGCGCCGAGGGACCGGGGATCGCGGTCGAGCTGGGGTGGACTTCGAACCCGACAACGGCGGTCCAATGGCGCGGCGGGCCGGTCAGCGGGATTATCGCGCCCGACCGCAAGATGCGGCTGCGGCTGGTCGCCGACACGCCGCCGGTGGCGGGGCTGCAACCGAGCGCGCCGCCGTCGCTCGAAGTGATCCCCAACAACCACCGCTCGTACGCGGTGCAATGGTTCCTGTTCGCCGCGCTGGCGCTGCTGATCTACGGGCTCGCGGTACGCAAGCGCCTGGCCGTGGCCAAACCGTGATGCGGCTGACCACTCTCGACAGCGGCCTGCGCGTCGCCAGCCGCGAAATGGTTGGGTTTTCGACCGCCGCGGTCGGGCTGTACGCCGACAGCGGATCGCGCAGCGAACCGGCGGCGATCAACGGCATCGCGCATTTGTTCGAGCATATGGTGTTCAAGGGCGCCGGTGGGCGCTCGGCACGCGAATTAAGCGAAGCGATCGAGGATGTCGGCGGCGAATTAAATGCCTGCACCGAGCGCGACGGCACCAGTTTTACCGCCAGCGTGATGCCCGAGCATGTCGGGCTGGCGGTCGAGATGATTTCCGACCTCATTCTCCGCCCGCATCTCGCAGAGGACGATCTCACGCGCGAAAAGGACGTCGTGCTGCAGGAACTTGGCGAGGCCGAGGATACGCCCAACGACATCATTTTCGACGATCTGTGGAGCGCCTCGTTCGAGGGACAGGCGATCGGGCGATCGATCCTCGGCGATACCGCGAGCATCGCGCGGATTACGCGGGGCGACCTCGAGGCGTGGCGGACGGGGCAGTATCGCGGCAGCAATTTGATCTTGGTCGGGGCGGGCAAGCTCGAGCATGACGCGCTGGTCGCGCTTGCCGAGACGCATTTCGCGGAGGTCGGGATTGGCGAGGTCGCGCCACCCGACCCCGCGCGGTTCACCGGCGGCTCGCGCCTTGGCCGCGCGCCGAGCGAGCAGGCGTATCTGACAATCGCGTTCGAGGCGCCCCACGCGCGCGCGCCCGATTATTTCGCCGCGCGGCTGTTCTGCGACTTGGTCGGGGGCGGGATGTCATCGCGACTTTTCCAGGCGCTGCGCGAGGACCGCGGACTGGCTTACTCGATCTACTCGACGCTCCACCCGTTCGCCGACACCGGGCTGTTCTACACCTATGCGGCGACCGCCAAGCGGCAGTCTGGACCGGCGGCGCAACTCATCGAGGAGGTCATCCACGCCGCGGCCAAGGACGCCACCCAGCGCGAGCTCGACCGGGCCAAGACTCAGGCCCGCGCGGCGCTGCTGATGTCGCTCGAGACGCCGTGGGGCCAGGCGAGCTATGTCGCGCGGCAATTGGCGGTGCACGGGCGGCTGGTCGAGCCCGCGGAACTGGTCGCGGGGCTCGACGCGGTGACCCTCGACGAAGTGCGCGCGGCGGGGGCGAAGATGATCGCCGGACCGCGCGCGCGGGCGACGATCGGGGTGCCCGCGGTCCGCGCGGCGTGAGCGATCTCGTCACGATCGTCGCCGAGCCGTGGGATGACTATGGACTCATCGACAGCGGCGACGGACGCAAGCTCGAGCGCTACGGGGCGGTGACTGTCGCCCGCCCCGAGCCGCAGGCGATGTGGGCGCCGGCGACCGCCGCGTGGGACCCCGACGCGACCTTCGTTTCCGGATCTGACGAGGACGGCGGCGGGCGCTGGGTCCAGCACCGCCCGGTGCCGCGCGAGTGGGCGCTGGCGCGGGGCAAGGTGCGGTTTAACGCCTCGCTTACGCCCTTCCGCCATTTGGGCTTTTTCCCCGACATGGCGCCGCAATGGGATTGGATGCGCAACCGCGCCGAGGACGCCGATATCCTCAACCTGTTCGGCTACACCGGGGTGGGCACGCTTCTGCTGAGCGAGGCCGGCGCGCGGCTGGTGCATGTCGATGCATCGAAGAAGTCGGTCGAGGGCGGCAAGGCCAATGCGGCGCTATCGGGGCTGAGCGAGCGGCCGATCCGGTGGATCGTCGACGACGCGCAAAAGTTCGCCGCGCGCGAAGTGCGGCGGGGCAAGCGCTACGACGGGATTTTGCTCGATCCGCCCAAGTTCGGGCGCGGGCCCGAGGGCGAGATGTGGCGGCTCGAGGAGCATCTTGCGCGGCTCATCGCCGACTGCCGCAAACTGCTCGACGGCGACAGCCGCTTCCTCGTGCTGACGGTGTATGCGGTGCGGATGTCGGCGCTGGCGATTGGGGAGCTGGTGCGGCAATCGCTGGGCGATCTCGGCGGGACGGTCGAGGTCGGCGAGATGGCGGTGCGCGAGGAAGCGCGCGGGTTGCTCCTGCCGACGGCGATTTTCGCGCGCTGGGCTAAGTCCTAGACGCGCGGATTGCGGCGCCCGCTACGAACGGGGTGGCAGCAACAATCAACAACGAAATTGCTGCTTCGAGGAGCAACGCGCCTGACCGTGCGTCGCCGGTGGCGGCCGCACCGAAGATCAGTAGCGGGATCGCCAGCGGCAGCAGCAGCAATCCGCCGAGCGCGCCGGCGCGGGGCAGGCCGGCGGTCAGCGCGGCGACCGCGACGGCGAGCGCGGCCAGCGCGGGGGTGCCGACGGCCAGCGCGGACACTGCGCGCACCATCTGGCCGGGGGCGAGGCCGAGGACGAGCGCGGCGGGGATCGCGGCGAGCAGCAGGAACGGGCCGAACGCCAGCCAGTGGGCGGCGATCTTGGCCGCGGCGACGGCTTCCTCGGCGGCGCCGCGGAGGGCGAGCTGGTCGAGCACGCCGGCGGCGCGGTCGGGCTCGATCAGGCGGTCGATGGGGAGCAAGGCGGCGGTCAGCGCGGCGACCCACATCGCCCCGCCGCCGATGCGGGCGAGCAATGCCGCGTCGGGGCCGACGGCGAACGGAATGAGGGTGGCGACGAGCAGGAAGAAGGCGATCGGCAGCCACGCGGCCCCGGCCAGCGAGCGGCGCAATTCGCGGGCAATCAGGCGGGCGATCACTGGCCGAGTTCCAGCCGGCGCCAGTCGCCGCTGAGCGGAGTGTGCGAGGCCGCGAGCACCGCGCCGCCGCCCGCGCGGTGCGCGGCGATGGCGGTGTCGAGCCGTGCCGCGCCGTCGCGGTCGAGTGCGTTGAGCGGCTCGTCGAGCAGCCACAGCGGCGCGCCCGACGCGGCGACGCGAGCCAGACCGGCGCGGCGCAACTGGCCGGCGGAGAGCAGGCGCACGGGGACATGGGCGAGCGCGGCAAGGCCAAACGCGTCGATTGCCGAATCGAGGTTGGCGGGCGCCCAGAACGCCAGAGCGCGCTTGAGCGGCAGCTCGCGGTCGAGCGCGGGGTGCTCGTCGGCGAGCGCCCGCTTGGCGCGCTCGACGTACCCCGCGGCGGGCTGGAGCAGCCCGGCGGCGAGGCGCAGCAGGCTCGATTTGCCGCTGCCGTTGGGGCCGACGACATGGAGCGCATCGCCGGGCTCGAGCGCGAGATCGAGGCCGTCGAACAGCCGCCGTCCGCCGCGGTCGAGCGCGACCCCCGCGAACCGCAGCAGTGCGCTCACTGCACGGCTTCCTCGAGCGCGTGCATGGCGTCGTCGGACAAGCCGAAATGGTGGCCGGCCTCGTGGATCAGGACGTGGGCGACAAGGTGCTCGAGGCTGTCCTCCCCGTCGGCCCATTCGTCGAGGATCGGCCGGCGGAACAGGCGGATGCGGTCGGGCAAAGTGCCCGAATGCTCGACGCTCTTTTCTGTAATTGGCAGGCCCTCGTAGAGGCCGGTCAGGTCGAACGCATCGTCGATGCCAATTTCGGCCAGCGTCTTCTCGTCGGCGAAATCTTCGACTTGCAGCACGACGTCGGCGAGGTGGGCGGCGAACGGTTGGGGCAGCGACGCCAGCGCGCGGCGGGCGATCGCCTCGAAGTCGGCGGCCGACGGGGCGACGCCGAAGCGGCGGCTGGGGGGCGCGTCCATCATGCCGACGCACTAGGGTTGCGGCGGCGGGGCGGCAAGCGCGCCAGCCTTGCTCCGGGCGCGGCGTCCATCTATCTGGCCGCCTTCCAGAGCATGCGGAGCGGTGGCCGAGTGGTCGAAGGCGCTCGCCTGGAAAGTGAGTATACGGCAAAACCGTATCGAGGGTTCGAATCCCTCCCGCTCCGCCAGCTAGTCAAGCTATTGTAAGGACGGGACAAATCGCTGCCTTACAATCCCCGAAAAAAGCCTTTCATGGCCCCTAAAACACACCCGTGAGAGGCATTTGCGCGGTCCAGCTCCCGCCAAAACACGGTTTTTCTCTGAACGCGAATTCGAAGGTCTGGGATTGGTCCGGGTTCGGCCTGCGGCAAGAAAAACTTGGGTCAGAAGTTTGGGCGGTCCCAGCGAGCGGAAATCGCGCCGGGCGCAGTCAATCGCTTGACCGTCAGATGAGTTGCCAGTGTGCCATCGATGACCCTCGCGAGGATCTGCGGCGGCAAAAAGGCGAGGCGTACGATCCGCGCGACATAGGGGCCGCTGATTCCTTCGCGCCGTGCGAGGTCCTCGACAATCATATCAGTATTGGCCTGCAGTTCCTGCCACCAGCTACGGCCCTGCACGATCGCCTTGACGAGCGTTCGGTCGACGGTGGGCGCGGCCGCGCTGCCGTTTTGTTGGATCAGCCGCATCACATGACCGCTGCGCTTCAACCGAGCGTTGACATTGAGCTTGATGGCCTCGTTCGCAATGCTGACGCCAAGCAGTCGGCCCAGTGCAATCGGATCAAACAGAATGCTGACCTGTTCGGCGCCAAGTCGGATTTCGGCGATCAGGTCCCGATGCAGCTTGGTGGCCGGAGCGCGCCGACCGGCAAGCCCGGTCGCTGCGTCTTTGCCTCGGCTCACAATCGCCTTGAGCGCATCCGGCGAGGGCATCTCGACTTTCGATCGCGCGAAGAGCTCAATCGGATCATTCAGGAGCGCGACAATCCTTGCCCGAACCAGCGGCTCGATTTCGCGGGCAGGAAGCCGCCAGCCGTTAGCGCTGCACGCATCGCCTGAGTGGTGCAAATCACGGCTGACGTAATAGCGATAGCGGACCTTCCCCTTGCAGGCATGCGTGGCGATCATTGGCACGCCGCGGTGATCGACCAGCTTTCCGGCGAGCAGGCTGGTCTCTGCGGGAGCTGGTCCGCGGGCACCCTTGATGTTGGCGGCAAGGCGGCCCTGCACCTGGTACCACTCGTCTTGCTCAACAATCGGCGGGTAGTTGGCCTCATAGGAGCGTCCGCCATGATCGATCCGGGCGATGTAGCTCGGGTTCGACAGAATCTTATAAAGCTGACCCCGGCTGAACGGCCGCCCGCCGAAGGCGCGACCGCCTGCCGTGTTGCGCGCTGGCGAGTGAACGTGCTGGCTTTCCAGTTCGACCGCGAGCAGCCGGACATTGCCGAGATCGATGTAGCGGCGGAAGATGTGGCGTATGATGGCCGCATCCTCCTCGACGATGGCGAGGCTGCGGCCATTTGGCTGGTAGCCGATTGGCGGCGTACCGCCCATCCACATGCCTCGTGCCTTCGATTGCGCGATCTTGTCGCGGATGCGTTCGGCGGTCACCTCGCGCTCGAACTGCGCGAACGACAGCAGCATGTTCAAGGTTAGCCGGCCCATGCTCGTGGTGGTGTTGAACGACTGGGTGATCGAGACGAAACTCGTGCCGGTTTTGTCGAACGCTTCGACCAGTTTTGCAAAGTCGAGCAGTGATCGGGTCAGCCGGTCGACCTTGTAGACTACGACAATGTCGATGTGGCCCGCGGCAATGTTGGCGAGAAGCCGCTGAAGGCCGGGTCGGGCAAGGGTGCCACCTGAGATGCCGCCGTCGTCATAGCGGTCTCGGACCAGCGTCCAGCCTTCGCTTGCTTGGCTTTTGACGTAAGCGGCGCAGGCCTCGTGCTGGGCATCGAGGCTATTGAAGTCTTGCTCGAGGCCCTCCTCGCTCGACTTTCGCGTATAGATGGCACAGCGCAGGCGGGTCACGCGACACGCTTGTTGGTTTTCGTGCCAAAGAAGGCCGGCCCCGACCATTGGGTCCCGGTAATCGATCGCGCAATGATCGACAGACTGGACCAGTCGCGATCCTTCCAGCGGTATTGCCCGTCCTCGGCCACGGTGACGACGTGCACCTTGCCGCGCCACTCGCGCACAAAGCGGGTGCCGACCGCTACCCCTCCCGACGCTCGGCCGTTAGCGATTTCCTGCAGCTTTCGCTCGGTGGCCTTGGTGACGCCGCCCATGGCTTTTGACTGAAGGTGATGGGCGAGCGCGAGGCGCAGCAGGCCGGCGCTGACCTTTGGCGGGGTCGCGCCAACCTGCCGGCTCCAAGCGCTGCGCAACTCGGCGAGTGGCATGGACTCCAGCGCGGTCAACTCGGCGTCCAAATCAACAGGAATCATTCCGGCGCGACCGCGCGGTAGGTCCGAACCCCGTCAACCTTGTCGCTGCTGATGGCATAGCCCTTTTTCTTAAGGCCGGTCAGCGCCGCCCGTGTGGTGTGCGGAAGCCAGCCGGTCGCCGCGATCATCTGATCAAGCGTGGCTCCCTCGTCGCGGACGATCAGCGCCGCCAGTTGCTGTTGCTTGCTGGGTGCTTTTTGCGTCGCCGGCGACACAGTGGCTTTTGGCCGCGAAGCAAGGATGTGCTTGGTTGTGCCCGCGGCAGCAATGTCGAACTTGTTACCCGACGGGGCACCTGATCGTTTTTTGGACGTCTTAGTCATGGTGGGTCTCCATCGTGGCGCAGCCTGATGCTGGTCCACCACCCACAGCCCCGCCGGTGCAACCGGTCGGGGCAGCGGCACTTCAGCGCCGCGACTCGATGCCATGACCAATGCTCTGGTTCGAACGGAAGTCCAGTCGAGATGACGGGTGGGAGAAAAAGCTCAGCTGTATTTCGCAGGAGGGGAGGCCAGTGCTTGCGTTGGGGACGTCGACGCGATTGTCCGGAGACGGGCTGGACGGAACGGCTCACAGCAGCCCGTAAGCGCTTTGGGATGCAAGTTCGCCAAGTCGTAATGTCCGCTTTCGACCCAAAGCAGACATTCACTAGCAATCGATCCACCGTTTGACGCACCTCCGCCAGAGGCGATCAAGATGACCTGTCGCTATGTTAGAGCATCGGCTCTTCAGCGACGCTGCCAGACTCGCCTTCACGTTGATAGTGACGCAGCCCGCAAACCTTCCGGTGAATTTCTTCGTTGACGGAGTCTCGTTCAATCGTCCGCCAACTTTGCTCGTATCGCGAGATTTGACCGGAGGTTAGGCCTCCAACAGCGATCGCAACATCCACGCGGTCTTCTCGTGAACGGTCAGCCGCTGGGTCAACAAGTCCGCAGTCGGTTCATCATCCGCGTTTGTTGCGACCGGAAAGACGGCACGCGCGGTCCGTGCCACCGCTTCGTGGCCGGATACCAGTATCGCGATCATTTCGAGCGCTTTCGGGGGCTCGGGCGGTGCGTCGCTTATCGACGCGAGCGCACCAAACTGAGCGTACGAACCAGGTGCCTTGTGGCCGAGCGACCGGATCCGCTCTGCGATCAGGTCCACCGAATTCCAAAGCTCGGTATACTGCAGCATGAACATCTCGTGCAGCGTGTTGAACATCGGACCCGTGACGTTCCAGTGGAAGTTGTGCGTGGTCAGATAGAGCGTGTAGGTGTCGGCCAGCAGCCGGGAAAGGCCGCCGCTGATCGCTAAACGGTCGTCCGCGCTGATTCCGATATCGATTTTGTCGGGCGAGGTTTTTCCCATGCGACACGCTCCCTGTTTTGATAAGACTGAGCTTTATACAAGACAGTGCCTGATCGCGACCTCAGGCGATGGCCAGACCGACGTCTGAGTTGTTGCGCGTCGCGTTCGAGTACGGACAGGTCTGGTGCGCTGTCTCGACCAGCTTTTCGCGTCCACCATTTTTCAATGACCGAGCGTCGGTCGAAGGTGCAGCAATCTTCGCCGGGTACCAATGGGGTACCAGATTTAACGGGCGCGACGACCGACCGCCGCGACAAGTTTTCTGCCGGCGGAGCACTCCGCGGGAGGCGAATGGCAGCTTCCGATGCTTCGGAAGCCGCCAAACCGCGCCGCGAAAGGTTGGAGGGAAACCTTAGCCTGGCAGCGAAACTGCGTCGGTGGCGTGAATAACGCCATTCGACTGCATGACGTTCGCCTGGGTGACAGTAGAAGTGCCTCCCTTGGCATCAGATAGAATGATTTTGTCGCCCTGCTTGCGAGCAGTGAGCGTGGCGCCTTGAACGGTCACCAGCCGTGCTTGACCACCGCCAGCCTTGATCATCGATGAGAGATCCGCAGCCGTGAGTCGGCCCGGAACAACGTGGTAGGTCAGCACGGATTGCAGCATCGCTTTGTTTTCAGGCCGGAGAAGAGATTCCACGGTGCCGGCCGGCAACTTGGTAAAGGCGGCATTGGTGGGCGCAAACACGGTGAATGGACCCGGCCCAGTCAAGGTATCAACAAGGCCCGCTGCTTTCACCGCGGCTACCAACGTGGTGTGCTCAGGCGAGTTTGAGGCGTTCTCTACGATCGTCTTAGCGGGATACATCGGTGCACCACCGACGTAGGAAATCGCGTTTGAGCCGTCGCCGGCCATCGGCGTCATTGTCATGCACCCAGCCAGCGCTGTCGCTGAAAGTGCAAGTATTGTTTTGGAAATGTTGGACATCATCATGTGCTCCGTTGTGAAAAGTGTCAGATTAGGGGGCCAAACGCTCTCGCACGCGGACGCGATCGTCAATGTCCATCTGCGCTGACCAAAATGCGGCAGGAATCGATTAAAAATGCTCGCCGTCAAAACGGCGCCCAGCGCCGGCAAGGAATAAGCTTGGGCGTTTTGCGGCGACACCATAGGTCGCGACCGTGATGGCAGCCGCTCCTATCAGGACAGCATGTCCAATAATGCTTACGGCAAACACGGTGTAGCTTCCGATAGCAACCGAGAACGCGAGCGCCCACATCCACCCAAGAAGTTGCAACACCATATGGCGCGTGTTCAAATGAGG
>NZ_JANPKO010000101.1:0-5087 GCF_031426035.1 Sphingomonas sp.
GTCACTACGGCCAACTTCCTCGCCTATGTCGACAAGGGCTGGCTCACCGGCCAGCCGTTCTACCGCGCCATGCCCTATGGCGACGGCGGCCTGATCCAGGGCGGCGTGCGCGACGGTGCCAAGCAATTGCCGCCGATCGCCATCGAGACCACCACCACCAGCGGCCTGAGCAACAAGGCGGGCGCGATCGTCATGGCCAACGGCGGCCCCGGCACCACCCGCAGCGACTTTTTCATCCTCACCACAGACGTCCCCGCGTTCGACGCCACCGCCACCGAGCCCGGATTCGCCCCGTTCGGCCACGTCGTCGAGGGGATGGAGGTCGTGAAAGCGATCCTCGCCGCGCCGCGCTCTCCGACCAAGGGCGACGGCGTGATGAAAGGGCAAATGCTCGAGCCCGAAGTGACTATCCGTAAGGCGGCGCGGGTCAAATAGGCGTCAGCCCTCCCACGCCTCGCCCTCGGGCGCGCCGCGGCCGAGCTTGTCGGGCAGCGCCTCGCCGTTGGCGGTGAACTCCAGCGACACCGAGTTGATGCAATAGCGCTCGCCGGTCGGCGGCGGCCCGTCGGGGAACACATGGCCCTGGTGCGATCCGCACCGCGCGCACACGATTTCGCTGCGCACCATCCCGTAGCTGGTGTCGCGGATCGTCGTCAGATGATCTTCCGAAAACGGCGAAGTGAAGCTCGGCCACCCGGTCCCGCTCTCGAATTTCTGGCCGCCGTGGAACAGCGGCAGCCCGCACAGCCGGCAGGTATACACCCCCGGCCGTTTCTCCTCGAGGAACACCCCGCAGAACGGCGCCTCGGTGCCATGCTCGAGCAGCACATGCCGCTCGGCGTCGTCGAGGTCCCCCTCCAGCCGCCGCCGCTCGTCGTCGCTGGGCGGGGCCAAATCGAACTGGACTGTGGTGGTATCGCTCATCGTCAATCTCCCGAGTCGCGCCCTTTCTACTCCACGAACTCGGTCAGCGGCTTGCCCTTTTCAAGCACGTAGGTGGCCAGCTCCGCCGCCGGCTCGGTGCCCCGGTTGCGCGCCGCGTGGACCCCGCCGCTGGGCACGAACAGGACGTCGCCGGCTTTCAGCGCCACCCACCCCTTGCCCGGGAGCTCATATTCAAGGCTGCCGGTGATGACGTAGATGATCTCCGCCGGGATGCTTGTGGCGCGGGAACGACGAGCCCGGCGCGAAGTCGACCCGCGCCTGCAGCACCTCGCGGCCGGGCGCGCCAAGGTCGTGGCGCTGGAGATCGGCGCGCGTGTTGCCGACCGGCCGGGGCGGCGAGGGGAGCGCCGAACTGCTCCCCGCGGCGATCAGGACGGCGACGCACGCGGCGCGCGCCGCCCGCTTGGTCATCGCCACTTACCCGCGGACCGACCTGAACGCCGTCCGCAGCTCCTCGACCAGATATTGCGGCTGCTCGAAGGCGGCGAAATGGCCGCCCTTGGGCTGCTGGCCGTAGTGGATCAGCGTTGGATAGGCTTTCTCGGCCCAGCTCTTCGGCACCGGATAGAGCTCGTCGGGGAATTTGGTCACGGCAATCGGCGCGCGCACCCCGAACGGCTCGAAGAAGTGGACGTTGTTGCGCTCGATTCCATAGCCCGCCGAGGTTCGCGGCAGGGCTTCCCAATACAGCCGCGCGCCGGAAATCGCGGTGTTGGTCAGCCAGGCGACGGTGATGTTGTCGAGCACGTCGTCGCGGGTCAGGCCCTCGTCCGCGCCGTCGAACGCGCGCGCGATCATCTCGTAGCTCGCGATGTCGTGGTCGAGGAAGTACGCGGCGAGCCCGATCGGCGAATCGGCGATCCCGTACAGCGTCTGCGGCCGCTGCCCCATCTGGTTGGCGTAGGCGACCCCATGGGTGAAGAACACATCGAGCCGCTCGAACGCGCCCCGTTCCTCGTCCGACAGGCCCGCCGGCGGCCCGTTGCCGTCGCGCAAGGCCTGGTAGATTTCCGGCGGCACCGTCGAGGGCATGTTGGTATGGACCGCGACCAGCTCGGGCGGGGCGATCGCGCCCAAAATCTCGGTGACCAGCGCGCCCCAGTCGCCGCCCTGGGCGGTGAAGCTGGTGTAGCCTAGCCGCTTCATCAGCGTCAGCCACGCATTGACGATCCGCGGCGGGTTCCAGCCGGCCTCGGTCGGCCGTTCGGAGAAGCCGTATCCGGGCAGCGACGGGATGACCACGTCGAATGCGTCCTCGGCCTTGCCGCCGAAGGCGGTCGGGTCGGTCAGCGGCTCGATGATTTTCAATTGCTCGATGATCGAGCCGGGCCAGCCGTGGGTGATCAGGATCGGCAGCGCGTTGTCGTGCTTCGACTTGACCTGGATGAACTGGATGTCGAGCCCGTCGATATTGGTGATGAAGTTGGGGAAGGCGTTGATCCGCGCCTCGACCTTACGCCAGTCGTAGTCGGTCGCCCAATAATCGGCGAGCTTCTGCATCGTCGCCAGCTGCACGCCCTGGCTCGCGTCCGGCACCGTCTCGCGATCGGGCCAGCGGGTCGCCAAGATGCGCCGCTTGAGGTCAGCCAAATCTTCGTCCGAGGCGCGGTACTCGAACGGGCGGATGGCGCCGTCCACTCCCGGCTCGGCCGCGCCGGCCGCGGCGATGAAGCCGCCGTCTTTCGCTCCTGTTGCGCCTTCGGGCCGCGCGATTGTGGTTTCCGGGGACGTCGTTGAAGTCGTCTCGGACATGGCCGTGCTCCTTGTCATGCAGGTGCCGTTGCTTGATCGACGCATAGCTCGGTCGCAAACTGGCGGTGCGCTGCGGACAGGCGGCCAAATTTCGAATGCGCCTCACCGTCCGAGTCGGTCAAGCGGCATCTAACCTAGATTAGCCGGTGCCCCGCCGCACTCGCAGGGCTTGACGATAATCGATATATGATTTATTGAATATCGATATCACTGGAGTCGCCGCCATGCCCACCGCTTCAACCGCCACCTCCGCCGCGCTGCCGATCGCGTTCGTCGTGTTGCGTGTCCTGATCGTGTTCAACTGGGTGATGGCCGCCGCCATCCTCGTCCTCCTTCTGGTCATGCCCAACGAGCGCTGGATCATGTCGGCGTTCGACCTCACCCCCGGCCCCGAGGCGAGCCGCATCGTCCTTGGCCTGCGCGCGGTCGCGGTGATCGGCCTCGCCACCATCCCGCTCAATCATTTGCTGCTCAAGCGTCTGCTGGCGATGGTCGAGACAGCGCGCGCGGGCGACCCGTTCGTCGCCGCCAATGCCTACCGCCTGCGCGCCATCGCGTGGATCCTGCTAGTCCTGCAATTGCTCAGCATCGTCATCGGCACCATCGGCGAGAAGATCTCGACCCCCGCCCACCCGGTCCACCTCGACGCCGGCTTCTCGGTCAGCGGCTGGCTCGCGGTGCTGCTGACCTTCATCCTCGCCCGCGTGTTCGCCGAGGGCACGCTGATGCGCGAAGACCTCGACGGGACGATCTGAGATGGCCATCGCGGTCACCCTCGACGATGTCCTGCACGAGCGGCGGATGACGCTGACCGAGCTCGCCGAACGCGTCGACATCACCCTCGCCAATCTGTCGATCCTCAAGACCGG
This sequence comes from Sphingomonas sp., assembly GCF_031426035.1. GTDB lineage: Bacteria > Pseudomonadota > Alphaproteobacteria > Sphingomonadales > Sphingomonadaceae > Sphingomicrobium. The sequence continues at coordinate 3,567 of NZ_JANPKO010000101.1, forward strand.
CAAGGCGCGCGCGATCCGCTTCACCACGCTTGAGGCGATCTGCGCCGCGCTCGACTGCCAGCCCGGCGACATCTTGCGATTCGAGCCGGCCGCTACCGACGAATAGGCCCGCTTGCCACCCCGCCAGGCAGCAGCGCATGATGCCGCGATGCGCGCACTTTGGATCGCGGCGGTGATGTGCACCTGGGCGAGCGCGGCCGGCGCGGACAATTGGGCGGCGCCGCAGGTGAAAGAAGTGTTCAGTTCCTCGCGGGACCATTTCGTCCGCGTCACCCCCGGCACCAGCTTCGGCGACACATTCGGCTTCGCCGGCTCGCCCAAAGGGGCTCCCGCCACCGCCGAATTCTACCGCCGCCACGCCGACCGCTCGTACCGCCTGACCGCCACCGCGGCGTTGCTCAACCCGGTCGCGCCGGTCGATTTCTTCGTGTCCGACGCCGGCCAGCTGGCGACGATCGATAATTGGCACAACGTCGGCTACGGCCGCGTCGTCGCGCTCTACGATGCGCACGGCAAGCCGGTGAAATCCTACGCGCTCGAGGATTTGTTCACCGCCGCCGAGATTGCCGCGTTCGGCCACAGCGTGTCGTCGCGCGCCTGGCACCAGGGCACGGTCTACATCAACCGCGACCAGCGCACCCTTTACCTGATGGTCGCCAGCGGCCGCGACCTCATCCTCGGCCTCGACACCGGCCGCTACGCATATTGCGAGACGCGCGGCGGACAGTATCTCTGCCGCACCACCAACGCCGACCGGCAGTGGCGACCCTACGCCGCCGCCGTCCCCGACCGCTGACTCCAAGCAAAACGCCCCGGCGGTGGAGGCCGGGGCGCGTTTACTTGGGCTGGATCCCGGATCAAATCTGGGATGGATTGACGACGAGCGTCAATCCACCTTCGGCAGGGTCGAGAATTGGTGGAACGGGGGCGGGCTCGACAGCGTCCACTCGAGCGTCGTCGCGCCTTCGCCCCACGGGTTGTCGGGCGCTTTCTTGCCCGCCGCCAGCGACCACAGCAGGTTGACGAAGAACACCGCCATCCCGGCGATCGTCACCATGTACCCGACCGTCGAGATCCAGTTATATTGCGCCAGCTCCGGGGTGTAGTCGGGGATCCGCCGCGGCATCCCGTCGAGCCCGAGGAAATGCTGCGGGAAGAAGATCAGGTTCACGCCGACGAACATGACGAAGAAGTGCACTTTGCCGAGCACCTCATTGTACATCTTGCCCGACATTTTCGGGAACCAGTAATAGAAGCCCGCGAAGATCCCGAACACCGCGCCGAGGCTCAGCACGTAGTGGAAGTGCGCCACCACGTAATAGGTATCGTGCATGTAGGTATCGACGCCGCCATTGGCGAGCACGACCCCGGTCACGCCGCCGACGGTGAACAGGAAGATGAACCCGATCGCGAACAGCATCGGCGTCGGGAAGGTGATCGACCCGCCCCACATGGTGGCGATCCAGCTGAAGATCTTCACGCCGGTCGGGACCGCGATGATCATCGTCGCGGCGGTGAAGT
>NZ_JANPKO010000102.1:0-2539 GCF_031426035.1 Sphingomonas sp.
CGACAAGGTGCGCGCCTATGCGTGGATCGGCGGCGATCGCCCCGACGAGATCGGCGAGGCCGCCGCGGCGCGCGCCGGCCAGGGCTTCTCCGCGGTCAAGATGAACGCCACCGCCGACCTCGACTGGATCGGCACGCCCAAATTGTTCGACGAGGTGGTCGAGCGCGTGCAGGCGGCGCAGGCGGCGGGGATGGATGTCGGGCTCGATTTCCACGGCCGCGTCCACCGCCCGATGGCCAAGCAATTGGCAAAAGTGCTCGAGCCGCTCGGGCTGTTGTTCATCGAGGAGCCGCTGCTCAGCGAGAACCCCGAGGGGCTCAAGCAGATCGCCGCCCTGACCTCGACCCCGATCGCGCTCGGCGAGCGCTTGTTCTCGCGCTGGGACTTCAAGCCGTTCCTCGAGAGCGGCGTGGTCGACATCATCCAGCCCGATTTGAGCCACGCCGGCGGGCTGCTCGAATGCCGCAAGATCGCGGCGATGGCCGAGGCCTATGATGTCGCGGTCGCGCCGCATTGCCCGTTGGGGCCGCTCGCGCTCGCCTCATGCCTCCAGCTCGCCGCGTGCACGCCCAATGTCGCGATCCAGGAAATGAGCCTCGGCATCCACTACAATGTCGGCCACGATTTGCTCAGCTTCGTCACCGACAAGGAGGTGCTGACGCCGGACGGCGGGTTCCTGCCGATCCCGACCGGGCCGGGGCTCGGCGTTACGATCGATGAGGCCGGGGTGCGCGAGGCGCACAAGGACCGCCACCGCTGGCGCAACCCGGTGTGGCGCCACGCCGACGGCAGTTTTGCCGAATGGTGAGCTAGAACGCCGCCTCAGGCGACGCGGCGGATGCGGCGCTTGGGCTGCTCGTAGTCGACCTCGTCGAGCTGCTCGCGCAGGCCGTCGATCGCCGCATTGTCCTCGGGCAGCGTGGCCGCCGAGTAACGCGCCTCGCACTCGGCTTCTTCTTCCGACAATTCGCGGAAGTAAGTGATCGACAATCGCCGCCCGAACACGTCGTCGCCGCGCAACCGCAGTTCGGGCTCGGCATCGGGTGGAAGATTGTCGCGGATCGCGGTCAATGTGCCGATCAGCTGATCGAGCGACGTGTAATCGCTGATCTCGATAAAGTCCTTGACGCGCCTGCGCATACGTCCCTCTCCCCGAGGCTGCGGGAAACCAGATAGCTGGCGCCGGAATCGCGGCGCAATAAGCAATCTGGATTTATCCCCAGTTGAGTTGCATCGAGGTGAACGATGCGTTCGGGAAAGGGCAAAAAGGGCGTGGCTGACGACACTCTTGTGCTCCGCGCCGGCGCGCTCGAGCTGGGGCTAAGCCCCTCAGTTGGCGGGACAATCGCCTGGTTCGACGAGGTCGCCGGCGAGCGCCGCAGCGCGATATTGCGCGGATGCCACACTCCGTTGGAAAACGCGCTGGGCGCCGCCAGTTTCCCCCTCGTGCCCTACGTCAACCGTATCCGCGGCGGCACTTTTGCTTTTCGCGGCCGCGACATCGCGATCGCGCCGAACATGGCCGGCGACCCCAGTCCGCTCCACGGCGACGGCTGGCTGGGGCCGTGGCAGGTCGAGCAAAAGGCCGCGCGCAATGCCACGCTGCATTTCCACCACGACCCCGGCGAATGGCCGTGGGAATATGAAGCGCGGCAGGTTTTCGCGCTCGATCCGCGCGGGCTGACGCTGACCCTCGAGTGCCGCAACCTGTCGGCTGAGCCGATGCCGTGCGGGCTCGGCCAGCACCCGTATTTCCCGTGCGGCGCGGCGACCCGCATCGACACCCACGTCAGCCACGCCTGGACCATCGACGACCAGGTGCTGCCGGTGGACAAGGTGGAGGCGACCGGCCGCTTCGACCTCGCCGGGCGCCCGGTGTGCGGGCAAAACCTCGACCACGGGTTCGGCGGGTGGAGCGGCAGTGCCCTGCTCACCGACCCCGCCTGGCCGTTCGCGCTCGAGCTGTCGTCGCCCACCGCGCGCTTCTTCCAGCTCTATTCGCCGGACAGCGGTGGCCTGTTCGTCGCCGAGCCGGTGACCCACGCCAACGCCGCCTTGAACGCGCCCGAGGCGGAGTGGGCCGAGCTCGGCATGGCGGTGCTCGAGCCCGGCGAGGCGATGACCCTGGCGATGCGCCTGGAAGTCACGCCGCGCTAGGTTGAACCAATGCCCCACCCCCGATATAGGCCCGCGCTTGCCGCCGGCCGGAGACGTGGGTGAGTGGCTGAAACCAACGCTTTGCTAAAGCGTCATACGGGAAACCGTATCGAGGGTTCGAATCCCTCCGTCTCCGCCAATACCTATTGATAAACAACGGTTTTGTGGCAAGCTTCCTCCTCGTTACCACAAACGATCCCTAATCCAATGTTCTGCGAGACCACTACGGGCTCCTGATAGTATCCGGCGATTCGTGCGGCCGTAGTTAAGGGGGAGCAATGCGCCTCGTAATCGACAGCAACCGACTTCAGTCGGTTGAGCTCGGGACATTCCTGCGCGCATCCACCAACAACAAAGCGGTTCTGTCAGATTACGCCTGGAT
>NZ_JANPKO010000103.1:0-2817 GCF_031426035.1 Sphingomonas sp.
GCGGGCGGTTCCGAGCCGCGTGCGCGCGGTGGTGACGATGGGCTCGCCGTTCTCCGGCGACCCCAAGTGGAACAATGTTTGGCGGCTGTACGAGCGGGTGGCAGGCCATCCGGTCGACCAGCCGCCGATCCCGCGGATCACCGCCAAGCCGCCGGTGCCGACGCTGGCGATGTGGTCGCGGCGCGACGGCATCATCGCCCCGCGCGCGGCGCGCGGGCTGCCCGAGGAAAGCGACCGCGCGGTCGAGCTGACGTGCGGCCACATGGCCATCGCGGTGTCGCGGCCGGCGGCACGGTCGGTGGTGCGCGAAATCGACAGCTTCTTGAAAACGCTCGCGTAAACCATTTCCGTTGATTGTTTCGATAACGCAAAGACCCATATTCAGGCGATGAAGTGGGACAAGGCCCTGGAGCCGGCGAGTGCCGGCGAGGTCCATCCCGACGATATTCCGCCGTCGGGCTGGAGCCGCGCGCGCGAAGTCGCGTGGCACGTTCCGCGCTTGCTGTCGGGGCTTGGGCCGCTTGGCCCGCGCGGCCCCGAGGATGGCCCGCCGGTAATCGTCCTGCCCGGATTCCTTGCCGGCGACCGCACCACGATGGAGCTGCGCCGCGCGCTGGCGCGGGGCGGCTGGCGCGCGCATCCGTGGGACCTGGGGACCAATTACGGCGCCAAGCCCGACACCCTCGAGCGGCTCGGGGGGCGGATCGAGGAGATTTACGACGGGCGGCCGATCGTGCTGCTCGGGTGGAGCCTGGGCGGGCTGTTCGCGCGCGAGCTGGCGCGCAGCCACCCCGGCCGGGTGCGCGCGGTGGTCACGCTCGGATCGCCGTTCTCGGGCGACCTCAAGACCAACACCAACATGTGCGCGATGTACGAATGGGTCGCGGGGCACGACGTCAACCAGCCGCCGTTCCCGCGGCTCGCGGACAAGCCGCCGGTGCCGACTTTGGCCCTGTGGTCGCGGCGGGACGGGATCGTCGCACCGCGCGCCGCGCGCGGGCTGGCGCATGAGGTCGACAAGGCGGTCGAGATCGACACCCACCACATGGGGTTTGCCTTGTGGCGCCCGGCGCTGAGCCGGATCGTCGCGGAAATCAGGGCTTTTCTCGCCCAGATCGAGGGCGGCACACGGGGCACCGCCGCGCTCCATTGACTCTTTCCCATGAGTCGCGCGAAAAGAACAAAATAAGAACATAAGCGTTGCGAGTCGTGTGGCGAGAGGTCTTTCCCCGGTCGCCGGCGGGAGCGTCCCTAGGCGCCCCGGGCCGGCTGAACCACGTCCATTCCCGAGTGGGGTGGACGACTGCCGGGGCATGCCTACGCCACCGTCCCCCACCCTCAGCGAGCTGTTCGCCGCGCACCCGCGCGATGGCGCCTGGATCGGGTTTCTTGCCCCGCAGCTTGATGCCGGCAAGCCGTTGCTGTGGGTGCAGGAGCGCATGGCGATCCTCGAAAGCGGGCGGATTTACCCGCCGGGGTTGCCGTTTCCCGACATCCTCCACGTCACCGCGCGCGACGCCCGTTCGGCGCTGTGGGCGATGGAGGAGGGGTTAAGATGCGCGGCGCTGGGCGCCGTGATCGGCGAACTATGGGGCGACCCGCGCGCGCTAGATTTTACCGCGACCCGGCGGCTCGCGGTCGCCGCCGAGCGCTCGGGGGTGGCGTGCTGGCTGGTGCGGCTTGGCGGCAGCGCCAATCTGAGCGGGGCGCGGCGGCGCTGGCGGGTGGCGAGCGCGCCGTCGCTGCCGCACCCGTTCGACCCGCGCGCGCCGGGTGCCCCGGTGTGGGACGCCGAATTGTTCCGCGCGCGCGGCGCGGCGCCGGGGCGGTGGAGCGTCACGCATGAGCCGCGCGGCGGAGCGGCGGATCCTGTCGATCTGGTGGCCGCGGCTGGCGATCGAGCGGTGGGCGCGGACGCGGGGCGGCGATTTTCCGCCTGACGCGCCGGTCGTCCTGACCATCGAGGGCACGCACGGGCCGGTGATTTACGCAGTGACCCAGGCGGCGGCGGAGCGCGGGGCGCGGGTGGCCATGCGGCTGAGCGATGCGCGCGCGCTCGAGCCCGCGCTGGTTTCCGAGCCGGCCGATCCCGCCGGGGACGCAGCGCTGGTCGAGCGGCTGGCGCGCTGGTCGGCAAGATGGTCGCCGACGGTTGAGGTCGATGGCGCGGACGGGCTGCGGATGGACATCGCGGGCGTCGCGCATCTGTTCGGCGGCGAGGACGGGCTGGTCGCCGATGTTACGGCGCGGTTTGCGAAATTGGGGCTGACGGTGCGCACTGCGGTGGCGGCGACGGCGGGCGCGGCGTGGGCATTGGCGCGCTTCCCCTCTCCCCTCGAGGGAGAGGGGCTCAGCGCCCGCCTTGCCCCCCTGCCGGTTGCGGCACTGCGCCTGCCTGCGACCGCGACCCGGACGCTCGAGCGGCTCGGCCTCAAGACCATTGGAGCGCTGGCCGGGGTGCCGCGGCGGAGCCTGGCGCGGCGGTTTCGCGAGGCGGACAACCCGATCGACGCGCTTGACCGCGCGCTGGGCCGCTCACCCGAACCGCTGACCGCGACGCGCACCGAGCCGCCGCCGCGAGCCACGCTGCGGCTGGCCGAACCGGTGGCCGATCCGGCGATTCTCAAGAGTGCGCTGGCGCGATTGGCCGACCCGCTGGGGCGCGAGCTGGCGCGGCGGCGGCTGGGCGCGCGGCGAGTGGTGTTCCAGGCATTTCGAGTCGACGGCGAAGTCGGCGATGCGGCGGCGGAAACCGCGCGGCCGACGCGCGATGCCGCGCATGTCGTGCGCCTGCTGGGCGAGAAGCTCGAGCGGCTC
>NZ_JANPKO010000104.1:0-39394 GCF_031426035.1 Sphingomonas sp.
ATCCCGAACCCAAGGGCAGATTCCCACGCGTTACGCACCCGTGCGCCACTAGACCCGAAGGTCTCGTTCGACTTGCATGTGTTAGGCATGCCGCCAGCGTTCGTTCTGAGCCAGAATCAAACTCTCAAGTTGATGTACGACCTCGCCCGGTGGAATAACCGAATGAGGCCGATACTCTGGGAGCCGTTCCTGCACAAATATACAAACTGGTGTGTTTGCGTATGAGGACATTTGCTTCCCCCGCCCACGGCAAGCCGCGAACGAAAGTCACATTAAGGAACGGCATAAATTTACCGATCGACCTGAACCCAGAGGCTCCAGGAGACCGGGCCGCCGCCCACATGTCCCTTCATCTAACCAACAATGTCAAAGAGCCGACGCGTCTTCCTGCCCCCGGTTCGAATGGTTCCGGGCATCGGTCGTACCGACTAAGAAGAAGCGCGAAACGGAGGCGACCCGAAAACGGGCCCGCTACCGCTGCTGTGACGGGGCATATATGGAACGGTCGGCAAACCGTCAACGCCCTTTTTGCAAAAACATGACAGCCGGGGCGCCGTATCCCCTCGCTGCCGCGCACATCGGAGGCCAGCCCGAAGGCCGGCACCCCGCCGCTCGACCCTAGATAGGATGCCGCAGCGACCGATCAAGAGCCGCAAGCCGCTGATTCGGCGGCTGTTTCGGCGAAGACGGGCTGCCAGCGCGGCGAGCCCGCCTCACGCCCCCTGGATGTAGGCGCGCATCGCCTCCGCTTCGGCTTCGATCCGGTCCATGCGGTATTTGACCAGGTCGCCGATCGACACGATGCCGACGATCGCGCCGCCCTCGACCACCGGCAGATGGCGAATCCGGCGCTGGGTCATCAGCGCCAGCGCGGCGAGAATCGGAGTCGCGCGCTCGACGGTCAGCGCCGGCGCGGTCATCACCCTTGCCACCGGCCAGTCGAGCACTTCGGGACCATGCTCGCGCAGGCAATAAATCACGTCGCGCTCGGACATGATGCCGTTGACGCTGGCGCCGTCGACCACCGGCAGCGCGCCGATCCGCCGCTCGCCGAGCAGCGCCACGGCATCGCGCACGCTGGCTTCGGCCGCGATCGTCGCAACCTCGCTGCCCTTGCCCCCGAGGATCGCGCCGATGTCCATGTTTGCCTCCCTGATCAGAGTCGCAACCGGCCTTGATAGTCCCACGCGGCGCGGTCAAAGGGAAGCATGCCGGCGCCCGACCCCATTCCCCCACCACCGCCGCTGCCGCGCCACCTGCTGCTGCGCCGGTTCGGGCGGATCATGCGGCTGATGGCGCTGTTCGCGATCGCGGTGGCGGCGCTGGCGGTGGTGTTGGTCGCGCGCGGCGACGACGGCGTCCATATCCATATGCTGATCGCCACTGCGCTCGGGGTCGGCTTGAGCGTGCTCCTGGCGGGCGCGCTGATGAGCCTGGCGTTCTTGAGCGCATCAAGCGGGCGCGACGAGCTGGCGCGGCGCCATGACCCGGCGGAGAGCGACGACAGGGAGCAACCATGACCAATATCGAACGCGTGCCGATTTTGCGCGTGGTGCCCGGGCCGAGCGACATCAACGCCAACGGCCATATCTTCGGCGGCTGGGTGCTGAGCCAGATGGACATCGCCGCCGGCATCGTCGCCTCGCGCCGCGCCGACGGGCCGGTCGCGACGATCGCAATCGAGCGCATGGAATTCATCACGCCGATCCATTTGCGTGACCTCATTTCGGTGTTCGCGTGCATCGAGAAGGTCGGGCGGACGTCGATGAGCGTGCGCATCGAAGTGATCGCCCAGCGCGACCGCGGCGCGACCGAGCTCAAGGTCACCGAGGGCGTGTTCACCTTCGTCGCGCTCGACGAGAACCATCGCCCGCGCCCGGTCGACCGCGCAGCCGAAAGCGCGGCAACACCATAAGAAAAGGCCCCCGCGATCGCTCGCGAGGGCCTTTGCCTATTGATGTGCGATAGTCAGGCGGCGGGGGCGATATCGTCGCCCTCGGCGGGACGCGGCCGGCGCACGCGGCGGCGCGGCGCCGGCGCTTCGCCGTCACCATCGCCCGCTGCGGCAGGAGTGTCCGCACCGATGCCGATCGCCGGCGGCAAGGTCAGCGCGATTCCGCCACCGAGACCCTCTCCGCCGTCTTCGCCGTTGCGCTCGTCGCGTTCGAAGCGCGGGCGACGCTCGGCGCGGGCCGGGCGCGCGGCGCGCTCGGAGCGGTCGGGGGCATCGCCGCGCTCGGGCCGCTCGGCGCGCGGCGCGCGGTCGGGCCGTTCAGAGCGCTCGGGACGCTCGGCGCGAGCCGGCCGGTCATCGCGATTGCCGTCGCGGTTGCCACGGTCATTGCGGTCGTTGCGGTCGTTGCGCTCCTGGCGGTCGGAGCGGCCGTCGTCGCGCTGGCCTTGCTCGCGCTGATCGCCGTCGGCTTCGAGCATCTCGTTGCCGTCGTCGTCATCCTCGAGATCGTCGTCGCGCTGGCGATTCTGTTCGTCGTAGCGCGAGCGGCTTTCGCCGAGCACGCGGAAATAATGGTCGGCATATTGCAGGAAATATTCGGTCTGGACGCGGTCGCCGGCGAGTTGGGCGTCGCGTGCCATGCTCTTGTATTTCTCGAGCAACTGGGCGGCATTGCCGCGCTGGCGGTTGTCCTGGCGGTTGCCGTCCGGCCGTCCGCTCGAGCTCTGAGGCCGCTGTCCCCCGCGGCCGCGACGGCGGCCACCCTGACGATTGTTGATCAAATGCTACTTCCTCAACTGCAGAAGCGTTTCCCCTGTCGCCCGGCCAGGCCGCACTTGCGCGCGGGCTGACCCTTTCGTCCCGATCTTGCGCTTGCCTGAGCGCGTGTCGAACGGCCGATTGCGTCGGGGGTTGGTACGGGATGCTCAGCTTCAAAATGTCAGTGGAGCGGGCCCGGCCCTGGGCCAAGGTTTAGAGCGCTAAGCGACGGATGCCAAGCGATTTCGTTCACACCCAGGTTAACAGCAATGCGCGCGGTCGGCCGGCGAGATCGTTGGCGAGGCGGCAGGCGAGGCCGTCGCGGCACAGCAGCGCCGTCGCGCCGTCGGCCTGGTCGGCGCCAATCTCGACCGCGGCGAGGCCGTTGGGCGCCAGCAAGCTTGGCAGCTGCGGCGCCAGGACGCGATACGCATCGAGTCCCTCGGCGCCGGCGAACAGCGCTTCGGGGGGCTCATGCTCGAGCACGCCGGGACCGAGTTCGGCGGTGTCGGCGACGTAGGGCGGGTTGCACAGGATGAGGTCGAATTTTTCCGATATTCCCTCCGCCCAGTCGCCCAACCGGAACTCGGCGCGGTCCGCGAGGCCGAGGCGCGCGGCGTTGGCGCGGGCATAGTCGAGCGCCGCTTCCGACGAATCGACCCCGATGCCGGTCGCGTCCAGCCACAGGTCGAGCGCGGCGAGCAGCAGCGTGCCGGGCCCGGTGCCGAGGTCGAGGATGCGGCGCGGGCCGCCCTCGCCTCCCTTGCCTTCGCCGCCGCCGCCGCCGCCGCCGTCGAAGTGCTCGAGGGCGGAGGCGATCAGCACCTCGCTGTCGGGGCGCGGGATAAGCACCCCGGGGCCGACCCCGAGCTCGATGTTCCAGAACGCGCGGCGGCCGGTGATATAGGCGACCGGCTCGCCCGCGGCGCGGCGCTCGAGCATCGCGGCGAAGCGCTCGGGCACGGGGCCGTTGGGCGGCGCCAGCAGTAGGCGGTCGCGCTCGATGCCGAGCGCCTCGGCCATCAGCAGCTCGGCGTCGAGCCGCGCGGTGTCGCTGGTGGCGGACAGCAGGCGCGCGGCGTCGGCCAGCGCGCGGACGACGGGTTTCACGCCTCGTCGAGCCCCGCCAGCCGCTGCGCTTCGTCTTCCGAGCTCAGGGCCCCGACCAGTTCGGCAAGGCCTGGCCCCTCGAGGATCGCATCGAGCTTGTGGAGCGTAAGGTTGATGCGGTGGTCGGTGACGCGGCCTTGCGGAAAATTATAGGTGCGGATGCGCTCCGAGCGGTCGCCCGAGCCGACCATCGAGCGGCGCGTACCGGCGCGCTCGTCGGCGAGGCGGCTGCGCTCCAATTCGTAGAGCCGCGTGCGCAACACCTTGAGCGCCTTGGCCTTGTTCTTGTGCTGAGATTTCTCGTCCTGCTGGATGACCACCAGCCCGGTCGGCAAGTGGGTGATGCGGACCGCGCTGTCGGTGGTGTTTACCGACTGCCCTCCGGGGCCCGACGAGCGATAGACGTCGATGCGCAAATCGGCGTCGTTGATCACGACATCGACCTCTTCCGCCTCGGGCAGCACGGCAACAGTGGCGGCCGACGTGTGGATGCGCCCGCCGCTTTCGGTCGCGGGAACGCGCTGGACGCGGTGGACGCCGCTTTCGAATTTGAGGCGCGCGAACACGCCGTTGCCGGCGATCGACGCGATCGCTTCCTTGTAGCCGCCGACGTCCGACGCCGAGGCCGAGATCAGCTCGAAGCGCCAGCCCTGCTCTTCCGAGAAGCGTTGGTACATGCGCAGCAGGTCGCCGGCGAACAAGGCCGCCTCGTCACCGCCGGTGCCGGCGCGCACCTCGAGCATCGCGGCGCGGTCGTCGGCGGCGTCACGCGGCAGCAGCTTGACCGCCAGCGCGCGCTCGGCCTCGGGCAGCTTGGCCTCGATCGCGTGCAATTCCTCCTCGGCCATCGCGCGCATGTCGGCATCGGCGTCGCGGGTCATGGCGGCCAGGCTTTCGCGCTCGGCGCGCAGGCGGCGGACCTCGCGCGCGGCGGCGGCGACCGGCTCGATCGCAGCGTAATCCTTCGACAATTGGACGAACTGCTCGGGCGACAAGTCACCCGCGGACATCGCCTCGCTCAGCTCATGCTTCCTGGCCTCGATCGAGGCGATCCGTTCGGACGAGATTTTGGTCATGCCGGATCGGGCCAGTCGAGACCCGCCAAAGCGGCTTCGGCGCGCGGTGTTCCCGCGCCCTTGAAGCGCGCGGCGACCTTGCCGTCAGTGACGCCGAGCAGCAGCATTTCACTGGCGCCTTTCTTGACCGCGCGGTCGAAGCGCTTGCGCGGCGAGCCGGTGGCGACCAACTCGGCCGATAGCCCGGCGCGGCGCAACGCGGTCACCGCGCGCCACGCCGCGGCCATCGCGCGGTCGTCCTCGACCACCACCGCGACATCGAGCGTTTCGGGGGCGGGCGCGGCCATCATCATCGCCAGCCGCTCGACCCCGGCCGCCCATCCGACCGCGGGGGTGGGCGGGCCACCGAGCATTTCGGCGAGGCCGTCGTAGCGCCCGCCGGCAAGGACTGTGCCCTGCGAGCCCAGGCGATCGGTGACGAACTCGAACGCAGTGTGGCGGTAATAATCGATGCCGCGGACGAGTCGCGGGGCGCGCTCCCACGCAATCCCGGCCGCGTAGAGCCCGGCGGTGACTTGGGCGAAGAAATCGGCCGCTTCGGCGGTGAGGAAATCGTCGATCACCGGGGCGGCGTCGATGATCGGCCAGTCCTGGTGGACCTTGCTGTCGAGGATGCGCAGCGGGTTGCGCTCGAGCCGGTCGCGGCTGTCCGCGGAGAGATCGCCGGCCGATCCACGGAAATGCTCGTACAAAGCATCGCGCCAGCCCTGGCGCGTGGCGGGGTCCCCCAATGTGTTGAGCTTGAGCACGGCGCCGTCGGCGATGCCGAGCTCGCGCAGGAGATGATCGGCGAAGGCGAGCAATTCGACGTCGGACTGCGCCTCGCTTGAGCCGAGGATCTCGGCATCGAGCTGGTGGAACTGGCGGAAGCGGCCTTTTTGCGGGCGTTCGTAGCGGAACGCCGGGCCGTGGGTGGCGACCTTCAGCGGCGCGTATTGCTGCCAGCCTTCCGAAAGGTACGCGCGCGCAATCCCGGCGGTGAATTCGGGGCGCAGGGTGACCGCTTCCTCGCCCTTGTCGACGAAGCTGTACATCTCCTTGGAGACGACGTCGGTGGTTTCGCCCATGGTCCGCGCGAACACTGCGGTCGGCTCGAGCACCGGCACTTCGACGCGCTTGAAGCCGAACAGCCGGCGCGTAGCGTCGAACGCCGCGGTGACCGCGTGGAGGCGGTCGGCGTCTTCCCCAAGCAGGCTTTGAGTCCCCCGGACCGGCTGCAACATGGCCATGGCCGGGTCGCTAAAGCATTTTATGCTGAATTACCAAACGCCCGGGACTGCCGGGCAGGTGTCACGGCCGGCGCCAGCTGCCGCGGCCCGCGCCGAAGCGCGGCAAGAACAATTTGCGCACCGAAAGCATGATCGTGCGGCCCTGCGGGTCGAGCAGGTCGCGCTGGTAATTGACCGGCACGATGCCAGCCGCATCGCGCACTTTCTGCTTAGCGTCGAAGATATTGTCGACCTCGAGCCGTAGCTGCGAGCTGCGCAACCACGGGTATTTGGCGACGATTGTGAAGCGCTCGCCAAGATTGGCGAACAGCCTCAAATCGACGGTCGCCAGCGGCGAGAACCGCAGGTCGTCCCCATTCGAACTGTCGACCCGCGTGGCGCTCCGCACATTGCCCGACAGCCGCGCGCCGAGGCCGTTGTTCGACCAGCCGGCCTGAGCTTCGACTTCGTGGCGCGGGCGCCCACCCGACGAACCCAAAGCATCGCCGTGGAGATAGTCGAGCCCGGCTATGCCGGGGCGGATGGTGACTTCGTCCGTCAGGTTTACGGTGTGGGTGAGGGAAAACGTCAGCCGTCCCCCCTGGCGACCGCCTCCGCGTCCGCCACCGAATCCGGCCCCACGGCCACCAAAGCCGCCGCCGCCGCCAAACCCTTGACGATCGTCCGCGCCTTCTGGCCGTGGTGCCTCGGGTGGCGTTCCCTCCGGCGGAGTGCGTCCGGTTGGAGCGAAGCCGGCGGCGCGGCGCGCGCGGAACTGCTCGATTTGCGCAGGCGAGGGCGGCGCGGACCTGAGCGGTTGCGTAAAGTCGAAGCCCCAGCGCAGCGTGTCGCGGCGAGAGGAATCGAAGTTCACCGGGCGCAAGTCAGCGATGAGTAACTGGCCGTTGCAGGGTCGCGGTGTGCACGCAGCGCGCACGAAACGTTCGGGGAAGGCCGCCTCGATCGCTTCGCTTGGCCCGGGAAAGCTCGAAATCGGCCCGTCGAGCCGCGAATGGACATAGTCGGCGCGCAGCCGCAGATCGACTTTGGTCGACGGGCGCCAGTTGGCGCCGAGCTTGAAGATGTTGCGGCGATCGGCATCGAGATTTGGATTTCCGCCAGTGATGACGTTGGCCAGCACCGTCGCCCCGGTCGTGAAGTCGAAAATGCGGGTGCCCGGCGTATCGAGGATCGGATCGCCGAGTTGCTGGACGGAGGGCGCGCCTTCCTCGCGCGTCCAGCTCACGATCAGGTTCAATGGCTGTACTGGCGACCAGTTGAGCCCTGCGCCGAGCGTCGTCAGCGTGCCGAAGTCGGACAGTTGCTCGACTTCGGCGTTGGCATTGAGCGTGAGGTTGCCGAGCGCGCTGAAATCGCGGCTGCGGCGCGACACGGGCAGGTCGATGTTGATCGATCCGCTGCCCCGGGTGCGGCCGAGCGAGTTTGAGATGGCGATGCCCGCTCGGCGCCGGCTGGTGTCGAGGTGCAAGGTGTCGGCGCCGACGCGGAACGTGGCGCTGGCGTCCCCGGCCGGGAGCTTGAACAGCGGGCCGTTGGCGGTCGCGTCGAGCCCGCCCGATGAGCTCGTCGATCGGGAGCGGTCGCGGCTGAGGTCGGGATCGCTGGGATCGCTGATGGTGAGGTTGCGCGCGATGTCTGCGTTGCCAGTCACCGACCAGCGCCACCGGGCCTTGTCCCAGTTGAGCGCGAGACCGGCGTGGGCGCTGTCAGCGGAGACGTTGCGGACGCGCGGGTCAATGCCGCCAGGTAGCGGCGATCCGTCGCTGAACAGCGGGTAACCGAGAAGCGACCTGCCTTCGCTGTGCTGGACTTCGGCGTTGAGCGTGGCCGAGACATTGCCGAGCACCTGGCGGTTGTGCGTGGCCGTTCCGCGCAGCAGGCTCCCCGAGCCAATGAGCGTGCGCGCGGTACGGGGATCGAGCTCGGGATTGGCAGGCAATGGCTGCAGCACGATATCGCGCTCGGACTCGGTCAAGTCGCCGTTTGCCTCGGCGTGAACGTTGACCGTGGTGCGGCCGGCGCGTTCGATCGCCAGCTGGGTGACGTCGCCCAGTCCGGCGAGGTATCCGCCCTCCGTTGCAGCGCTGCCTTGGGCGCGGACGGCGGTCGAGCGAAATCGCTCGCGGAGGACGAAATTGACCACGCGCTGGTCGGCCCGGTAACCGTATTTGAGCGCGACTTCTTCGGGCAGGATCTCGACCCGCTGGATGGCTTCGGTGGGGATGTCGCGCAGTTCGCGGAAACCCGAAATGCGCTGGCCGTTGAGGAGCAGGACGGGCCGCTCGCCGCCGCGCCCGCGTGCGCTTCCGAGCTGCGGCGCAAGCGCTTCCAGGAGCTCGTCGATGCTGGTCGCGCCGGTCGCGCGGACATCGCGGCCAGTAAGCGTGTTTTCCGGAGGGATGTCGCCAACCACGGAACCGCGCGGGCGCTGGCCGACGACCACGATGTCTTCTTCGTCGGCGTCGACGTCGGGGTCGGCCTCGAGCGGCGCCGGCGCTTCGGGCGGCGCGGTTTCCTGTGCCGCCAAGGGAGCGGACATCGCGGCCGAGGCGAGCAGGGCCAGTACGCGGGCGCGGTGCAGTGAAGAGACTTTCATCCCGCCGTGCCTAAGCAGGCGAGGTGAACCTTGACTGACACGCGAGTTCAGGCGGTCAGCCTGAGACCGGCGATGGCGGCGACGATCGCAAGGATCAGCAGGACGCGGACAGTGCCCGCGGGCTCGTGGAAGAAGGCGATGCCGACCAGCACGGTGCCGACCGCGCCGATCCCGCCCCACACGGCATAAGCGGTGCCCATCGGGATGGTCCGCGCGGCGAGCTCGAGCAGCGCCATGCTGATCCCGACCGAGACCAGGAAGGCGAGCGTCCACGGCAGATTGCGAAAGCCGTCGACGAAGCGCAGCGAGGTGGTGAAGCCGACTTCGAACAGCCCGCCGAGGATCAAATAAAACCACGCCATCGATGCATCCCTTAGCCGGCCTAGGCGGCGACTTCCATTTCGGGCGCCTTGCCCGGCTCGCGGCGGGCGGCGAGCAGGCAGCCGCCGACGATCAGCGCCGCGCCGGCGATGGTGTAGAGCGAGACGCCCTCGTCGAACACCAGCCAACCGAGCGCGGCGGCCCACAGGAACGCGCTATATTCGGTGACCGAGAGATAGCCAGCCTCGGCGCGGGCGTAGGCGAAGGCGAACAGCAACACCCCGGCGAACGACATCGCCGCGGCGACCACGATCCAGCCCCACTGCACGCCGGGCCATTCGGGCATGCCGAGGAAGGGGATCGCCGCCAGCATCAGCACGGTGATCGTCAGGCTCTGGAAGAAGCTGATCTCGAGCGGCTTGGCGGCCTGCGCCTGGTGGCGCATCATGACGATGTTGACCGCATAGCACAGCGCCGAGGCGAGGATCGCGGCGGTGCCGAGCAGCACGCCGGGGCCGAGCTCGGCGCGCGCCTGGCCGGCGACGATCACGACCACCCCGGCGAACGCCGCGAGCGAGCCGAGCACCGAGCGCCGGCCGATCTTCTCCCCGAGCACGATCGCCGCCAGCACCAGCGCGATCAGCGGCGCGATGAAGGTCAAGGCGATCGCCTGTGCCATCGGCACGCGCGCCAGCCCCCAGAAGAACAACAGCGCCATCACGGTCACCACCGCGCCGCGCGCGACGTGGATGCGGAGCGTGGCGCGGCTCGGCCACGGCAGGCGGCGCGGCAAATAGAGGGCGGAGGCCATCACCAGGCCGACCAATGCGCGCCACACGCTGACCGCGTAAATCCCGAGCGCGAGCACCAGCGCCTTCATCACCGCGTCCATCACCGACAGCACGCCGACCGCGACGAGCGCGACGATAAAGGCCTGGACGGGATGCTGGGCGACGCGGTTCATGCCGCCGCCCTTAGCGGGGGTTATTCGGCGGCGTCGAGAGATGCGGTGCCGGCGGACGGCACCGACGCGTCGATCAGCAGCGGCGGCTCGGACTGCGACGAAGCGATGTGATCGGCGAACGCACCGCCCAGAATCAGGATCAACAACAGCTTAGCCATGGCGCCTTGATGCGCCCGGAAAGTGAAAAAAGGGCTAAGCTACTCGGCGGCGTGGAGGGTTTTTTGGACCATATCCGCGGCTTCGATCTCGGCCGCCTTGGCTTCGACCAGGCGGACGATGTGGTCGATCATGTCGGCGTCCTGGATGTGGTGGTCGGTGACGCCCGAGAGATAGACCATGTGCTTGCCCTGGCCGCCACCGGTAATGCCGATGTCGGTCTCGCGCGCTTCGCCCGGGCCGTTGACGACGCAGCCGAGGACGCTGAGCGAGAGCGGGGTGCGGATGTGCTGAAGCCGCTCCTCCAGCGCCTCGACAGTGCGGATGACGTCGAAGCCCTGGCGCGCGCAGCTCGGGCAGGAGACGACGCGCACTCCGCGGTTGCGGATGCCTAGCGATTTGAGCAGCTCGTAGCCGACGCGGACTTCCTCCTCGGGCTCGGCCGAGAGCGAGACGCGGATGGTGTCGCCGATGCCCGCCCACAGCAGCGAACCCATGCCGATCGCCGACTTGACGGTGCCGCCGATCAGCCCGCCGGCCTCGGTGATGCCGAGGTGGAGCGGGCAATCGACCTGCTCGGCGAGCTGCTGGTAGGCGGCGACGGCGAGGAACAGGTCGGACGCTTTCACGGCGACTTTATAGTCGCGAAAGCCGTGGTCCTCGAGGATACGGATGTGGTCCATCGCGCTTTCGACCAAAGCCTCGGGGCACGGCTCGCCGTACTTCTCCAGCAGGTCTTTCTCGAGGCTGCCGGCGTTGACCCCGATGCGGATCGCGCAGCCGTTGGCGCGCGCGGCGGCGATGACTTCCTTGACCCGCTCCGACGATCCGATGTTGCCGGGGTTGATGCGCAGGCAGGCGGCGCCGGCATCGGCGGCTTCCAAGGCGCGCTTGTAGTGGAAATGGATGTCGGCGACGATCGGCACGGTCGACGCGCGGACGATCTCCCGGAGCGCGGCGGTGCTGGCGACGTCGGGGCACGAGACGCGGATGATGTCGACCCCGGCCTCCTCGCAGCGACGGATCTGGGCGATCGTCGCGGCGGCATCCGAGGTCGGGGTGTTGGTCATGGTCTGCACCGTGACCGGCGCATCGCCGCCGACGGCGACGTTGCCGACCATGATCTGGCGCGACTTGCGCCGCTCGATGGTTCGCCAGGGGCGCAGGGATGACATGGCGCGCATATAGGCGCTCGGGCGCGATGGGCCAAGCGAGGGCGCCCGCCCCCGCCAGGGGAGTCGCCCGCGATATTCAAACCTGATAGATGCCGGATGCAGGAACAGGGGGCAGCTGAATGCCGAAGCTCGCCCGAGTGCAGGCGTGGGTTGGCGACCGCGACGAGCGCGGCGGGACGACTGCGGCCGGATCCGCGGCGCCGCTGCCGGCGGGGGTTGCGGCGGCGCGCTATTATGCATTCCTCAGCTACAGCCACCAGGACGAGGCGATGGCCGACTGGCTGCATCGCTCGCTCGAGGGTTTTCGCGTGCCGCCGGCGCTCACCGGGCGCGAGACCGCGACGGGGACGGTGCCCGCGCGGCTGAGCCCGATTTTCCGCGACCGCCGCGAGCTGGCGGCGGCGGGCAACCTCAGCGACGAAATCCGTGACGCATTGGAGGCATCGCGGTTCCTCATAGTGCTATGCTCGCCGGCGGCGGCCAAATCGCGCTGGACCAATGCCGAGATCGAGATGTTCAAGCGGCGCCGGCCCGACGGCTGCGTGCTGGCGGCGATCGTCGACGGCGAGCCGTTCGCGAGCGAACTTCCCGGGCGCGAGGAGGAGGAGTGCCTGCCCCCCGCGTTGCGGCTGCGCTACGACCGGCGCGGACGACCGACGACCAAGCGCGCCGAGCCGCTCGCCGCCGATTTGCGCGCGCACCGCGACGGCAGGCGCATGGGGCTGCTCAAGCTGATCGCAGGGATGCTCGGGGTCGGGCTCGACGAATTGGTCCAGCGCGACACGCTGCGGCGGCAGCGGCGGCTGGCGTGGCTGGCGGCGGCGTCGCTGGCGGGGATGGCGATGACCAGCGGGCTGGCGATCGCCGCGCTCGATGCGCGCGACGCGGCGCGCGACCAGCGCCGCGCGGCCGAGGGGCTGGTCGGGTTCATGCTCGGCGATTTGAAGGACAAGCTCGAGCCGTTGGGGCGGCTCGACGTGCTCGACGCGGTGGGGGCGCGCGCGCTCGAATATTACCGCAGCCAGGACAAGGCGGCGCTGAGCGACGACAGTTTGGCGCAGCGCTCGCGCGCGCTGACGCTGATGGGCGGGATCGCTAGCAGCCGCGGCGATCTGGCGGGGGCGCTGCGTCGCTACCAGGAGGCATTGGCGGGGAGCGAGGAAGCGTTGCGCCGCGCGCCCGACGACCCGCAGCGGATTTTCGACCATGCGCAGAATGTATTCTGGGTGAGCGACATTGCGTGGCAGCGCGGGCAGATCGGCCAGGCCGAAGCCGCGATGCGCGAGTATAAGCGGCTCGCGCGGCGGCTGGTGGCGCTCGACCCGAACAACCCGAGATGGCGGATGGAGCCGCTCTACGCCGACACCAATCTGGGGGCGATCCTGGTCGAGACGCGGCGCTATGGCGAGGCGGCGGCTATCTTCCAGTCGTCGCTCGGCGCGGCCGAGGCGCTGGCCGCCGCCGAGCCGGGCAACACTGCGCACCAGAAACTGCTCAGCGAGGGGCTGGCGTGGCTGGCCGAGGCGCGCGAGAAAGAGGGCCGGCTGGACGATGCGCTGGCCCAGCGCGAGCGGCAGATCGGCTTGCTCGAGCGGCTCATCGCGACGCCCAACAGCGACGCCGCGTTCCGCCAGCAGGCGATGATCGCCGAGCGCGCGGCGGGGCGGCTGTATGCGATGCGCGGCGACCTTACGCTGGGGCTCGAGCATTTGCGCAAGTCGGTCGCGATCGGGGCGGCGCTGATGCGCTCCGAGCCGGGCAATGCCGACTGGGCGGGGCAAGCGGCGTCGTCCTACCTCGATCTCGGCGAGGTGCAGTTGGCGGCGGGGCGCGGCGGCGAGGCCGGGGTGTCGGCGCGCGCCGGCTGCGACATCGCCCAGCGGCTGGCGCGGCGCGACACCAGCGTCGAGGCGTGGCGGGTCGATTTGCGCGGCGCGTGCTGGAGTTTGCGGGCGCGGTTGGCGCTGACCAGCGACGCCGATGGCGAGGCGGCGGCGCTAGCGGCGCAATTGGTGCGCGCGGCGCGGGCCGAAGTGGCGCGCGCGAAGTCGGCCGACGCGCGGTTCGCGCTGGCCAATGCGCAATTGATCGCGGCGCTGGTGGCGACCTCGGCGGGCGACCGCGCGGCGGCGCACGCGGGTTTCGACGCCGCGCTCGGTGCGTGGCCCAAGGGCGTTGCCGAGACCCCGGCGCTGACCGCGCGGCGGGTAGTCATTCTCGACGGGCTGGGGCGCACTGCGGAGGCCGAGGCCGCCGGCGCCAAGCTCGCCGCGATCGGCTATCGCCACCCGATTTACTTGCGCGACCGCCGCCTGATCAGTTTATCTCAGCCGAAAGGAGCCGCCCGATGAGCAACGCCGACCGCAAGATCACGGTCCACGCCAAGAAGGACCCGACCAAGCCGAACGGAATCGCGTTCAGCATGAAGGACGAGGACGGCACCGTCGGCGACGAGCTGGTGTTCGACAAGAAGCAGGAGATGAAGAAGTCCGAGCATCACAAAGTGACCTTCAAGCTGGTGCGCGAGCAGGGGGTGAGCCTGCGCTTCCCGAGCGACAAGAAGCGCGCGATGTGGGTGCGCAAGGACGGCGCGACGACGCTGGCGGCGTGCCCGACCGCGCAGGACCAGCATCCCGACATCACCGCCCAGCAGGTCAGCGCCAACGAGCTCATTGTGCACAACAAGAATCCGGAGGCCGCGAAGTACAAGTTCGCGCTCAATTTCGTGAAGCCGACCGACAAGGACGAAAGCGACCTGATCACCTACGATCCGGTGTATGTGAACCGCAACGGCGGGACGGCAGCGGTCAGCAGCATGCTGGTCCTGGCATTGCTCGGGGCGGGCGCGGTGGCGCTGTTCGCGACCATGACCCTGTGCTCGCGGCCCGACCAGCCGGACGCGCAAAGCAATTGAACTGGTGACGCCGCCCGAAGGCCCGCCGCGGCCGCCGTTCGTGCTCAGCGTCGGGGTCACCGGTCACCGCAATGGCGCGCTCGGCGGCGGCGGCGGCGACGCGTTGCGGGGGCGGATCGGCGATGCCTTGGCGCTGCTCGCGGATGCCGCCGAAGCGGTGCGCGCGCGGGGGAGCGATTGCTTTGTCGCCGACGCGACGCGGCTGCAATTCGTGTCGCCGCTGGCCGACGGCGCCGACCAGATCGCGGCGGAGGCGGCGCTGGAGCGCGGCTATACGCTGCACGCGGTGCTGCCGTTCGGGCGGGCGGATTATCGCGCGAGCCTGGCCGACGAGCCGTCGCGGGCGCGGTTCGACGCGCTGCTCGCCCGCGCTGCGTGCGCGCTCGAATTGCCGGGCGAGGAGCGCGACCAGCCCGAGGCCTATGTCATGACCGGGCGCGCCACAGTGGCGCATTGCGACGTGCTGCTGGCGGTGTGGGACGGGCTTCCCCCGCGCGGGCGCGGCGGCACCGCCGAAGTGGTGCAACAGGCGATCGTGCGCGGCACGCCGGTGCTCCATGTGCCGGTCGATGCGGCGCAGCCGGCGCGGCTGCTGTGGGCGGCGTTCGACCCCGCGGTGCTGACCCAAGGCGAGGACGCGATGGCCGAGCGGCCGTTCACGCGCGAGCATGCCGAGCATATGCTGGAGGCGCTGCTGCTGCCGCCGGCCGACCCGCAGGAGCACGCGTTCCTGGCGCAGTTCGCGGGCGAGCGGGCGCGGCGGATCCGGGCGCGGATCGAATATCCGCTGCTGCTCGCCGCGGCGGGGGTCAAACGGTTCCGGCCGGGCGACATCCGCGAGGCGCGGGCGGTGGCCGGGATCGAGGAGGAATGGCGGCATTATCGCGAGCAGTGCGAGCATCATCTGATCGACACCGGGAGCGCGGTGCTCGAGGCCGCCTACAGCTGGGCCGACCGGCTGGCGACGCACTTCGCGCAAACCTATCGCAGCGGGCATGTGTTCAACTTCGTGCTTGGCGGGCTGGCGGTGTGCCTTGGCCTGAGCTCGTTCATGTGGCCGCACCTGCTGCTGCCGATGGCGGTGCTCGAATTCCTCATCACGCTGGCGATCATCGCCAACACAAGGGTCGGGGTGCGCAACCAGTGGCACCGCCGCTGGCTCGACTACCGCCAGCTCGCCGAACGGCTGCGCCCGATGCGCAGCCTGAAACTGCTCGGGATCGCCGCGCCCGACCCGCCGGGCACCCCGACCAACCCGGTGCCGCGGCGGTGGATCGACTGGTACGCGAGCGGGATGTGGCGCGCGATGGGCTGCCCGGCGGGCGCGATCGACCCGGAGCGGGCACGCCAGCTGGCGGCGTCGATCGCGGCGCTCGAGGTCGCCCCCCAAGTCGCCTATCACGACCGCAGCTCGGGACAGATCAATCTGCTCGACCAGCGCCTCGAATCGATCGCCGCGGTGCTATTCTGGGCAACGCTGATCGTGTGCGTGGCGACGGTGCTCGGGCGCGCCTTCGCCCCCGATCTGCTGGCACGCGCGAACAATTGGTTCACGCTGATCGGGGCGGGCTTCCCGGCGATCGGCACCGCGGTGTTCGGGATCCGCTTCCAGGGCGATTTCGGCGGCAGCGCGCTGCGCAGCCAGGCGACCGCCAACGCGCTGCGCCAGATCGACGCCGAGCTGAGCAAGGGGGTCGGCCTCAACCGCGCCGCCGACCTCGCCGAGCAGGCCGCGCGGACGATGCTGTCCGACCTCGACGAGTGGCGGCTGGTCAACCAGCAGCAAGATCTCGGAATGGCCTGACGGCTTACTTTTTCGTCGTTTTGGCCGGCCGGCCGCGTTTGCGGGGGGTTGGCGCGCCCAGTTTTACGCCGCGGTCCTTCAATGCCTCGCGCAAAAGGCATTCGACCTGGGCGTTGACGCTGCGCAGCTCGGCGGCGGCGCAGCGCTCGACCGCCGCCCACAGGGCCGGATCGACCCTGAGCGGATAGGCCTTGCGCTCGCCGCCGCCGGGCATGGCCTTAGGTGTACAACGTACCGGTGTTGACGACCGGCTGGGTGTCGCGCTCGCCGCACAGCACGACCATCAAATTGGACACCATCGCGGCGCGGCGCTCGTCGTCCAATTCGACGACGTTTTTCTCGGACAGCATGGCGAGCGCCATCTCGACCATTCCGACCGCGCCCTCGACCAAAGTCTTGCGCGCGGCGACCACGGCTTGCGCCTGCTGGCGGCGGAGCATCGCCCCGGCGATCTCCTGGGCGTAGGCCAAGTGGGTAAATCCACATTCGTCGACGGTGATTCCGGCGACCGCGAGGCGATCCTGCAATTCGCCGCGCAGCTCAACCCCGACCTGGTCGTGGTTGCCGCGAAGGGTCACTTCGAGATGCTCGAAATCGTCATAGGGGTAACGCGAGCCGATGGTGCGGATGGCGGCCTCGACCTGGACGCGGACGAACTGCTTGTAATCGTCGACGTCGAACAGGGCCTGCGAGGTGTCGACCACGCGCCACACGATCTGCGCCGCCATCTCGATCGGGTTGCCGCGCAGGTCGTTGACCTTGATTCGCTCGGAAATGAAGTTGTTGGCGCGCACCGAGACCTTCTTGCGCATCATCCACGGCAGCACCCAGCGCAGCCCGGTGGTGCGGTCGGTGCCGCGATAGGCACCGAACAATGTGATCGCCGCGGCCTGGTTGGGCTGGAGCATGTAGAATCCGCAGGAGATGAGCAGGGCGGCCAGCGCACCGCCGAACAAGGCGATCATGGTCAGCGGGCCGCGATCGTCGCTGGTGAGGCGGACGAAGCCGAGCACCATCGCCGCGATTGCGACCGCGAGCAGCAGCAGCATGATGTAGCCGTTGAAGCCCGCCGCCGGCCGTTCGGTGCTGGGGTTGAGTGCGATCTGAGCGCGAGTCGCCATGTGTGCCTCCCTTTATTTGATATCATATTAATATCGGAGCGAAGCCCGAGTCAATTGGAATCGGGACAGCGGCGCGGGTTCTGCTAGGGGGCGGGGGTGACGAGGGAGAAACCCGATGCTCAAGCCGTTGCTCGCTGTGTCGCTAATCGGAGCCTGTTTGATGACTACCCCTGCCCAATCCAAATCCAATGAGTGGAAGCTGGTGATCCATGGCGGCGCCGGAGCGATCGAGCGCAAGTCGACCACGCCGGACAAGGACAAGGCGGTCCGCGCCGGGTTGAGCCGGGCGCTCGAGGCGGGCGAAAAGATTCTCGCGGCGGGGGGCAAGGCGCTCGACGCGGTCGAGGCGGCGGTGGTGGTGCTCGAGGACGATCCCAACTTCAATGCCGGGCGCGGCTCGGTGTTCACGTTCGACGGCGCGCACGAGCTTGATGCCTCGATCATGGACGGCGCGACCCGCGCCGCCGGGGCGGTGACCGGGGCGAAGACCACCAAGAGCCCGATCCGCCTGGCGCGCGCGGTGATGGAGGACAGCCCGCACGTGCTGTTGAGCCGCGAGGGCGCCGACGAGTTCGCCAAGTCACAGGGCCTCGAGCAGGTGCCCAACGACTATTTTTCCACTCCCGAGCGGCGCAAGCAGCTGCAGGACATGAAGTCGAAAAACCTCAGCGCGCTCGTGGTCGAGTATAAATACGGCACGGTCGGCGCGGTCGCGCTCGACGCCCACGGCCATGTCGCCGCGGCGCCCTCGACCGGGGGGATGACGGGCAAGCGCTGGGGGCGGATCGGCGACAGCCCGCTGATCGGGGCGGGGACCTATGCCGACGACCGCGGCTGCGCGGTGTCGGGCACCGGCTGGGGCGAATATTTCATCCGCGCCAGCGTGGCGCACGAGATTTGCGCGCGGATGCGGCTGAGCGGTGACAACGCTCAAGTGGCGGCCGACGCAGTGCTGGCCGAGGTCAAGGCGCTCGGCGGCGAAGGCGGGGTGATCGTGGTCACGCCCAAGGGCGAGACGGCCTATTCGTTCAACAGCGCGGGGATGTACCGCGGGACGGCGACCAAGGCGGGGCGCAGCGTCGCGGTTTATGGCGACGAGGGCGAGCGGTAGGGCAGCGCCTGCTCGAGCCAGGCGAACTCGCGGTCGATGGCGGCGCGCTCGCCATCGAGGAAGGTCGCGATCGCGTCCCGCAAGCCGGGATTGGCGATGAAGTGCGCCGAGTAGGTCAGCACCGGCTGGTAGCCGCGCGCCAATTTATGCTCGCCCTGGGCGCCGGCCTGGACCGAGGATAGGCGGTGGGCGATGGCCCATTCGATCGCCTGGTAATAACAAAGTTCGAAATGGAGGAAGGGGACCTCCTCGGTAGCGCCCCAGTAGCGGCCGTAGAGTGTGTCGGCGCCGACCAGGTTGAGCGCGCCGGCGATGGGGATGCCGTCGCGCAGCGCGAGGAACAGCAGCAGGGTGTCACCCATCGTTTGCGCGATGCGGTCGAAGAAGGCGCGGGTGAGATAAGGAAAGCCCCATTTGCGGCTGCCGGTGTCCTGGTAGAAGGCCCACATCGCGTCCCATTCGGCGAGGCCGATCTGGTTGCCGCGGAGGTGGACGAAATCGAGTCCCGCGCGGGCGGCGGCGCGTTCCTTGCGGATCGCTTTGCGCTTGCGGCTGGTGAGCGCGGCGAGGAAATCGTCGAAATCGCCATAGCCGCGGTTTTGCCAGTGGTACTGGATGCCTGAGCGCATCAGCCAGCCGCGCGCCAAGCATTCGGCCGCGCCGGCTTCATCGACGAAGGTGATGTGGGCCGAGGACAGGCCGTTCTGCTCGACCACCGCCTCGGCGGCAGCGAGCAATTGCTGGGGCGCGGGGCCGAGCAGGCGCGCGCCGGGGACGGGGGTGAACGGCACCGCGATCTGGAGCTTGGGATAATATTGCCCCCCGGCGCGCTCGAAGGCGTCGGCCCAGCCGTGGTCGAAGACATATTCGCCCTGGCTGTGGCCCTTCAAATAAGCGGGGGCGGCGGCGGCGATGGCGCCTTGCCCGTCTTCGATCAGGATCGGGGTGGGGGTCCAGCCGGTGCCGGGGCCGACACTGCCTGAGTGCTCGAGCGCAGCGAGGAAGGCGTGGCTGAGGAACGGGTCGGCGCCGGCGAGGCGGTCCCATGCGGCGGGATCGAGCGAGGCGACGCCGGGCGCGAGGCGGGCGATGATGTCGGCGTCACGGTCGGCCATCGGCTTCCCAGATAAGCGCGTCGGCGTGAACCGCGGCTTGCGCGCGCTCGGCCGCGGTGCGGATGGTCCAGCTGTAGATAGGAAGGCGGGCGCGGGCGCGGGCGACCCACGGCTTGGCGAGGGCGGCGCGGTCGACGGCGAGGAATTGCGGATCAGCGAGGGCCATCGCCAGGCTGCGTTGGAGTGCGCTCCAGCGGTCGCGGATGACGAGGCCGCGGCGGACATTGGGAAGATTGGTCTTGAGCAGGCAGGCGAGGCGGGGGTCGAAGCTCATCACGCCGAGCGGGCCGAGATAGCCGGCGAGGGCGCGGCGCAGCGCGGGAACCCAGCGCCAGATATCGCCGTCAACCTTGGCCTCGAGCAGGAGCGGTACGCGGCCGGCGACGAATGCGAACACAGTGGCGAGGGTCGGGATCGGGCCGTCGCCGAGGCGCAGGCGGGATAGCTCGGCGAGGGTCGATTCGGCGATGCGCAAAGGGCTCGCGCACAGCCGCCAGGCATCGGCGTCGTGGAACACGATGACTTGGTTGTCGGCGGTCAGGCGGAGGTCGCATTCGATCCCGGCGCCGCGCTCGAGCGCGGCGGCGAAGGCGAGCGGGCTGTTCTCGAGGAATTGCGCGCCGTCGTGCAGCCCGCGGTGGGCGAAGCCGGCGGGGCCAGGGTCGAGCGGATCAGCCGCGGATCGCGACGATCGCATCCACTTCGACCGCGACGCCCAATGGCAGCACCGTGACTCCGACCGCGCTGCGGGCATGGCGGCCGGGCTCGCCGAACACCTCCTGCATCAGCTCGGACGCGCCGTTGGCGACTTTCGGCTGGTCGGTGAAATCGGGGGTCGAATTGACGAACACGCCGAGCTTGACGACGCGCTCGACGCGGTCGAGCGAGCCCAAGGCGGCCTTGATCTGGGCGAGCAGCATGACCCCGCAGCGGCGCGCGGCGGCGATCCCGCCAGCGAGGTCGACGTCATCGCCGAGCCGGCCGGTAATCAGGCTGCCGTCTTCCGCAAAGCTGATCTGGCCGGAGATGTGGAGCAGGCCGCCGGCCTCGACCGCGGGGACGTAGGAGGCGACCGGGGCGGCGGGGGTGGGAAGGGTGATGCCGAGCTCGGCAAGGCGCTGGTCGATGGTCATGGCCTAGCCTCAAGCACCGCGGGCGCGGCGAATCAAGCCTCGCGGGCAACGGTAAAGCCGGCCCAGGTCTGGCTGACCGGCATCAGCTCGATGGCGTTGATGTTGAGGTGGGGCGGGAGCGTGGCGATCCACCAGATGGTTTCGGCGAGGTCTTCGGCGGTGATCGGGTTCATGTTGGCATAGAGCGCGTCCGACGCGGCCTGGTCGCCGCGGTTACGGACCACGGTGAACTCGGTCTCGACCATCCCGGGCTCGATCGAGGTGACGCGGACGCCGGTGCCGGCGAGGTCGCAGCGGAGGTCGAGGCTGAGCTGGCGGACGAACGCCTTGGTCGCGGCGTACACCGCGCCGCCGCGGTACGGGTAAGTGGCGGCGACCGACGATAAATTGATGATCGCGCCTGTGCGCTCGATCAGTTTGGGCAGGAGGGCGCGGGTCAGGGCGACGAGGCCGGTGACGTTGGTGTCGATCGCGTTGTTGAGCGCGGCGGGGTCGGCTTGCTGCAAATCGTCCATCGGCGGGGCGAGGCCGGCGTTGTTGAGCAGCAAGTCGATGTCGCCCCACGGCGGGTCGAGCCGGGCGAGCTGGGCGAGCGATTCGGGGTCGCGGATGTCGATCTCGAGCGGGAGGCAGGCGTCGCCGAGCTCGTCGGCCAGCGCGCGCAGGCGGTCGCCGCGGCGGCCGGTGGCGATGACGCGCCAGCCGCCTTGCGCAAAGCGGCGGGCGGCGGCGAGGCCGATGCCGGCGGTGGCGCCGGTGATCAGGATGGTGTTCATGCTTCCTCGAACTTGTCCAGGATCCACTGGCAGGCGGTCGGCCAGTCGTCGATGCGGGCGTGGGCGGCCGATGCCGGGGGCACCGCGCGGGCGATGCGCGGCTCGGCGATCATGTGCAGCCGCCACACCTCCGGCGCATGCTTGGCGACCGAGGCGTGATGGACCGCGAGATCGTCGACGAACACCGTGGTGCCGGCCTTGTGGCGCTTGCGGATGGCGCGCGCGGGAACCCCCTTGCCGCCGCGGTTGCAGACAACTTCGTGACGGATGCCGTGATGGGCGAGCTGGTCGACGCGCCAGCTGTGCGCCTCGTCGCCCAAATTGGTGAGGATGACGATGTCGGCGACCTCGCCGATCCGGCCGAGCGCATCGAGCGCGCCGGGGACGAGGGTCTGGCGGTGCATTTCGGCGCGGAAGAACTGGTCGAGCAGCGGCCATACGCGCTCGGGCGGGATGGTGTCGCCGCTGGCGCGGTCGGTCATCGCCTCGGCGAAATCGCCGCGGTCGAGGTCGAAATGGACGGCGTGGGCCTCGTCGAGCCAGTCGGCGAAATGCGCGACCATGTGCAGCAGCACCTCGTCGCAATCGGTGATGAGCAGGGGGCGGGTCATCGCTCGAGCGCCTCGCGCGCGGCGACCAGCGCCGCGGGCTGGGCGCCGATCGCCTCCGCAACGGACAGCAAATCCGGCTCATGCGCTTCCAAAAACCGCAGTAATCCGGCGAGCAGCGTGCGCTCGCCGGCGCGGCGGCGCAGCTCATCTGTCCCGATTCCGGTCAGGTCGAGGAAGCGCTGCGCCCGCCGCTCGTCGCCGAGCGTTGCAGCAAGTGCCGCCAGCGCGAGCGTCTCGGATTCGGTTGGAGTCGGCGGCGGCATGGCCTAAGTTCTTTGGCGGGTGGGGAGGCCTGATTGGCGAAGATTCTGATAGTCGAGGACAACGCCCTCAACATCAAGCTGTTCTGCGACCTGCTCGCGGCGCACGGCCACCAGCCCGAGGCGGTGACCGACAGCCGGCTGGCGCTGGAGGCGGCGCGCGCGTTTCGGCCCGAGCTGGTGATCACCGACATCCAACTGCCGCACGTCAGCGGGCTGGAACTGATCCGGCTGCTGCGGGCGGACGCGGAGCTGAAGACGGTGCCGATCATGGCGGTCACCGCTTATGCCGGGCAGGGCGACGAGGAGCGCGTGCGTGGCGCGGGGGCGCAGGCCTATGTGTCCAAACCGATTTCGGTGGCGCGGTTCGCGGCGACGGTCGATGAATTGCTCGCGGAGAGTGGCGCCGGGGCGACCAAGGCAGCGGTCATGGATCCCGGATCAAGTCCGGGATGACGGTTACTTGATCTTCGCTTCCTTGAACTCGACGTGCTTGCGCGCGACCGGGTCGTACTTGCGGAAGACCATCTTCTCGGTCTGGTTGCGCGGGTTCTTTTTGGTCACATAGAAGAAGCCGGTGTCGGCGGTGCTGACGAGCTTGATCTTGACGGTTGCCGGCTTGGCCATCGAACGATTCCTGGGATGTGCAAAAAAGAACAGCGGCCTGACGCCGCTGTAGTGACGCGGCCCAATGCCGCCGGGGCGCCTTTTTGTCAAGGCGGCGGCCCTTCGTAACCCGGCCTTAACCTCGATCGGCGATCCTGCGTTTACACGAGGACAAGGGGCAAGGCCGATGGCACGCGACGCGCTCGAACCGGTGCGCAACCAGCTCGCGGTGCGAATCGCCGATATCCATGAGCGCGCGACGCGGCTGTCCCCGCTCGACATCCACGCCCGAATGGACGCCATCCGCGAGATTGCCGCGGTCAACGGGATGATTGCGCTGGAAGGGCTGGCGCATTGCTCGGCGCAACTGGCGCTGCTGCCCGGCCACCGCATCGCGACGCAATGCTGCCTCGAGCATATCGACGAGGCGCTGGAGAGCGTTTCGGCGGGCGACCGCACCGCGATCCTCGCCGCGCTCGCGGTGCGGCTGCACTAGTTCTGCGCCACTGGCCGGCCGTTGACGCTGAGCCGTCACCGCGGAGCGGCGGCTAGCCGGCAGACAGTTGGTTCACACGAAGGCACGAAGGCACGACGTTAAGGCACGAAGAATCTTCGGGGGCTGCGCCCTAGAGGTTTCACTCTTGGTGCCTTCGTGCCTTCGTGCGAAAAACCTGAATTGCCGGGGCGGCTTCGCCGCTCGCAATGACGGCTTCGGCACTGGAGGGCGCGCTCGCGCATTGAGCGGGGATGCGCGCGTTTTCCCAACTGCTCGACGACCTCGTCTATACGCGCTCGCGCAATACCAAATTGAAGCTGATCGGCGACTATCTCAGGGAGACGCCCGATCCCGACCGCGGCATCGCGCTCGCCGCGCTGACCGGGACGCTCGACATCCCGGCGGTCAAGCCGGCGGTGGTGCGCGGGATCGCCGAGGAGCGCATCGACCCGGTGCTGCTGCGGATGAGCCGCGACTATGTCGGCGACATGGCCGAGACGGTGTCGCTACTGTGGCCGCTGCCCGAGGGTGAACCCGAGATCGACGACGGCAGCGTGGGGATCGCCGATGCGGTCGAGCGGCTGCGTTCGGCGAGCCGGTCCGACGCTCCGCGGGTGCTGGCGGACATGCTCGATCACCTCGACGCGTCGGGGCGGTTCGCCTTGCTCAAGCTGGCGACGGGGGCGCTCAGGGTGGGGATTTCGGCGCGGCTGGCGAAGCAGGCGCTGGCCGATGCGTTCGGGCTCGACGTCGAGGCGGTGGAGGAGGTGTGGCACGGGCTGCGGCCGCCGTTTGCCGAATTGTTCGCATGGGGCGAAGGGCGCGGCGAGCAGCCCAATGTTCGCGATGTGCCGGTGTTCCGTCCGTTCATGCTGGCGCATGCGCTGGAGGACACACGCGTCAGCCTCGATGAATATGCCGCCGAGTGGAAGTGGGACGGGATCCGCGTGCAACTGGTCCACGCCGGCGGCGACACCCGCCTCTACAGCCGCACCGGCGACGCTATTTCGGGCAGCTGTCCCGATGTCGCGGCGGCGTTCGCGCGGCCCGGCGTGCTCGACGGCGAACTGCTGGTGCGCGGGGCCGACCAAGGCGCCGACGCGCATGGCGGGGCGGCGGCGAGTTTCAACGCGCTGCAGCAGCGGCTCGGGCGCAAGAATGTCAGTTCCAAGGTGCAGGGCGAGTATCCGGCGTTCGTGCGGCTGTACGACATCTTGTTCGACGGCGACGAGGATCTGCGCGGGTTGGCGTGGAGCGCGCGGCGGGCGCGGCTCGAGCCGGTGGTCGCCGCGCTCGATCCCGAGCGGTTCGATCTGTCGCGGGTGATCGAGGCCGACAGCTTCGAGGCGCTCGAGGAATTGCGCGCCGGCGCGCGCGATGCGGCGATCGAGGGGATCATGCTCAAGCGCCGCGATTCGCCCTACGTCGGCGGGCGCAAGGCGGGGCTGTGGTACAAATGGAAGCGCGATCCGCTGACCGCCGATTGCGTGCTGATGTATGCCCAGCGCGGGTCGGGCAAAAGGTCGAGCTTCTACTCCGACTACACCTTCGGCTGCTTCGCCGACTCGGGCGAGCTGCTGCCGGTGGGCAAGGCCTATTTCGGGTTCACCGACGAGGAACTGAAGTGGCTCGACAGCTTCGTGCGGCGCCACACGGTGCAGCGCTTCGGGCCGGTGCGCGAGGTCGAGAAGAGCCTGGTGCTCGAGGTCGCGTTCGATTCGATCCATGCTTCGAAGCGGCACAAGTCGGGGCTGGCGATGCGCTTCCCGCGGATCAGCCGGATCCGCACCGACAAGCCCGCGGCGGAGGCCGACCGCATTGCGACGCTGCTGGCGCTGGCGACGTGAAGCGAGGGCGCGGCGGACTGCCGAATCAGCCGTGCTGCTGACGCAGCCCTTCGGCCTGGATGCGGGCCAGCTCGCCGATCAGCACGTTCTCGATGAACGGGGTCATCGGCAGCCCGTTCATGCGCGGCACGCTGTCATCGAGCGGACGGCCGATCGTGCCGGGAAAGCCCGAGCCCCATTCGCGCGCCATCCCCTCCACATCGATCCGCGCGGCGAACTCGGGCGGAACCTGGCGGGCGACCTCGACCAACGCGTCGATCAGCGATTTGATCAGCGACTCGAGCGCCGCCTGGCCCTGCTTGAGCGCGTCGGCGGTAGGCAGGATGAAGCGGATCCAGCGGCGCATGAAGTGGGCGTCGATCAACGGCGCCGGAAGCTGGTGCGGCGCGAGGTCGGTGAGGATCCGCGCCGCAGCCGGGTCCTCGCAGATGCCGACCGAATTGAGGATGAAGAACAGGCGGCAATGCGGCGGGTAGGAGAACGCCTTGAAGTCGGGCGTGATGCCCAGCGCGAGGTAGGTCGGCGCGGCGTCGTCGCCGGCGCGGTAGGTGGCGCAAGTGGCGAGCAAAGCGCCGACTTTGTCCGGCACCGGCCCGCGCAGGGCGAGCGGCCCGGCATCGACCCCGGCACCGTCGAGGACGCGGGTGAACAGGCGGATGGTCGCTTCGAGCGCGCGGTCCATCTTGTCGATCGGGAACGGCTCGCCGGCGCGTGGCGGGTTCGGCGGCGGCGGCGGGGGCGCGGGCGGCGCGGGCGACCGAAATGGCTCCTTGCGGCGTCCGAACATGCTTCCCCTCCCCTGACTGGCGTCGGGCTAGCAGGAAAATATTTCCGGATCGTCAATCGCTTGGCGGGCGAGCGGCGGCCATGAAAAAACGGCCGCCCGGCGATTGCCGGACGGCCGTGTCATAGAGTCAGGTCCAGCTTATTCGGGCTGGATCGGGGTCAGGTTGACCGCGGCATATTTGCCGCGGCGGTCGACTTCGATCTCGAACTCGAGCCGGTCGCCCTCGTTGATGGTCGGCATGCCGGCGCGCTCGACCGCCGAGATGTGGACGAACGCATCGGGCTGGCCGTCGTCGCGCGAGATGAAGCCGAAGCCTTTCATCGCGTTGAAGAACTTGACCGTGCCGCTGGCTTTCTCGCCGGTCAGCTGGCGCTGCGGGCCACCCGCGCCGGCGCCGCCGGGACCGGCGCGATCGCCGCCACCGCCGCCGCGCGACACTTCCATCGGCTCGCCCTCGATGCGCAAATTGGTCGCCGAAACGCGCCCGCCGCGGTCGACCAAGGTGAACTCGAGCGGCTGCCCGTCGGCGAGGTCGGCGAGGCCGGCCTGCTCGACCGCCGAGATGTGCACGAACACATCCTCGCCGCCGTCATCGCGGACGATGAAGCCGAAGCCCTTCTGGGGGTTGAAGAATTTGACGACGCCCTTGCCTTCGCCGACGACCTGCGGGGGCATGCCGCCCGCGCCGCCACCGCCGCCGCCGCCGCGAAAGCCGCCGCCGCCACCGGCGCCAGCACCGCCGCCGCGGTAGCCACCGCCGCCGCCGCCGCCGTAGCCGCCACCGCCGGCGCGATCACCGAAGCCACCGCCGCCACCGCCGGGCCCTGCCCCGCGATCGCCGTAGCTGCGCGGTTGCGCGCCGAAGCCGCCGCCGCGGTCGGAACCGCGGTCGTTGGTGCTGGTGAAGCTCTCTTCGAAAAACCCGTCGCGCTTGTCGCGCCCGCGACCACCGCGCTCGCCTTTACGCCCTCTGTCGAAACCCATGCCCGTCAAACTTCCTCGTGCCCGCATCAACCACCAAAACCAACGCGCTGGGCCCACAGGCGCAACCGGTCGGGCGCGCTCCGCTCACGCACCGTTCACGGCCTTACAGGAAAAAAGGGCAACGCTCTAGTGATTCCATCGCGTAGGGGTGGAACGCGGCCCGCTACCCCGCGTAAAGGGTGGCATCCGCGCCGGGGTCACGCGGGCAAGGGAGACCGAATGAGCATCTTTTTTCACGAAGAGGACCTGGCCGCCGACGTCACCTTCGCGGACGGGCCGATCGCGGTCGACACCGAGGCGATGGGGCTGCTCCCGGGGCGCGACCGATTGTGCCTGGTCCAGCTCGCCGACGGCAAGGGCGACGAGCATCTGGTGCGGTTTGGGCCGGGCAGCGACTATGCGGCGCCGCGTTTGAAAGCGCTGCTGGGCGACCCGGGGCGATTGAAACTGTATCATTTCGCGCGGTTCGACGTCGCCATCCTGCGCGCCTACCTCGGAATCATCGCGGCGCCGCTGTATTGCACGCGCACCGCGTCGCGGCTGGTGCGCACCTACACCGACCGCCACGGCCTCAAGGAGCTGGTCAAGGAGATGCTCGGCCAGGATATCTCCAAGCAGCAGCAGACCAGCGACTGGGGGGCACCCGAGATCAGCGATGCCCAGCGCGACTATGCGGCGAGCGACGTGCGCTATTTGCACGCGCTCAAGGAGAAATTCGACGAGCGACTCGTCCGCGAGCAGCGCGTCGAGCTGGCGCAGGCGTGCTTCGACTTCCTCCCCCACCGTGCCTTGCTCGACCTCGCCGGCTGGGCGGAGCAGGACATTTTCGCGCATGCCTGACGCCGCAGCCCCCGGATTGGCCGATGTCTGAGGCCGCTTTCCGCGAGCGCGCGGCGCGCCAGCATTGGGCCGAGCCGGGGAGCCGCCACGACCGGCTGATCCGCGTCGCCAAGGTGGCGTTGCCGTCGGCGGTCGGGGTGCTGATTGCGATCCTCGCCATCGCGCCGCTCGAGCAGGACAGCGAAGTGAGCTTCATCCTCGACAAGAAGCAAGCCGAGACCGCGCCCGAGCGGATGCGGGTCGAGGCCGCGCGCTATTCGGGCGAGGACAATGACGGGCAGAAGTTCACCATCGTCGCGCAGGACGCCGTGCAGCGCAGCTCGGACGTGCCGGTGGTCGACATCAGCGGGATGGTGGCGCGACTGTTCATGGCGCGCGGGCCGCTGGCGGTCGCCGCCGACCGCGGGCGCTACGACCTCGAGACGCAGATCGTCACCGTCGCCGGGCCGGTGCGGGTGGCCGGACCCGACGGCTACCGGCTGGTGACCAACGACGTGACGGTCGACCTCAAGCAGAACAATCTGCTCAGCAGCGGCGGGGTGGCGGGCGAAATGCGGCTTGGAAAATTCACCGCGGGGCGGATGCGCGCCGATTTGGACGAGCGAAGGGTAGTGCTCGATCAGGGCGCTCGCTTGAAAATCGTGCAAGGTGCAGTCAGATGATGCGCATGACCAAGCCGTTCCTGCTTAGCGCCATGCTCCTGTCGCTCTCTTCGGCCGGCATTGCGCAGGGTCAGCCGGTGTCGGCGCTCAAGGGCCACGACAGCAATGCGCCGATCGACGTCGCCAGCGACCGCATCGAGGTCCAGGACCGCGCCGACCGCGCGATTTTCGCCGGCAGCGTCAAGGTGCGGCAGGCCGCGCTGAGCCTCGACACCGAGCGGCTGACGGTCGCCTACACCAGCAGCGGCGGGGTTCAGATCCGCCGCCTCGACGCCAGCGGCGGGGTGGTGGTGCGCAGCCCGTCGGAGACCGCGCGCGGCAATTTCGGCATCTACGACCTCGACAAGAAATTGATCACCTTGGTCGGCGCGGTCCAGCTCAACCGCGGCGGATCGACCATCAACGGCTCGCGGCTGGTGATCGACTTGAACTCCGGCCGCGCGGTGATCGACGGCGGCCCGGCGGGGGTGGGCCAGCAGGGCGGTCGGGTGACCGGCCGCTTCACGGTGCCACAGCGCGGCACCCGTTAGCCGCATGAACGAGGCAGCGGCCCTCCCGCGCACGATGCAGCAAGCGCCGCCAGGGCCGATGCGCGGCATGGAAGTGCGCTCGATCGCCAAGTCCTACGACCGCCGCGCGGTGCTCCACGACGTTTCGCTGACCGTTTCGCGCGGCGAGGTGGTCGGGCTGCTCGGCCCCAACGGGGCGGGCAAGACGACCTGCTTTTATTCGGTGATGGGGCTGGTCAAGCCAGACAGCGGGCGGATTTTCCTCGACGGCCAGGACATCACCGACTTGCCGATGTACCGCCGCGCCATCCTCGGCCTGGGCTATTTGCCGCAGGAGACCTCGATCTTCCGCGGGCTCACCGTCGAGCAGAACATCTCTGCCGTGCTCGAGGTGTCCGAGCCGGACAAAGCGACGCGCGACGCCCGGCTCGAGCAATTGCTCGGCGAGTTCGGGCTGGCCGATTTGCGCGGCTCGGCGGCGATGGCGCTGTCGGGCGGCGAGCGGCGGCGCTGCGAGATCGCCCGCGCATTGGCCGCCGACCCGTCGATCATGCTGCTCGACGAGCCGTTCGCCGGTATCGACCCGATTTCGATCTCGGACATCCGCGACCTCGTGCGGGAGCTGAAGCAGCGCGACATCGGGGTGCTGATCACCGACCACAATGTCCGCGAGACGCTCGATATCGTCGACCGTGCCTGCATCATTTACGATGGCCAGGTGCTGTTCCAGGGCACGCCCGAAGCTTTGGTCGCCGACAACGAAGTCCGCCGGCTCTACCTCGGCGAGAGCTTCGCGCTGTAACGGGCGGCGCGGTCATGGGGCTCGGCCCGCGCATCGACATCACCATTCCCAGTCGCTGGTGATGACGCCGCAGCTGAGCCAGGCGATCAAATTGCTGGCGCTGAGCAACCTCGAGCTGGACGCGTTCGTCGCCGCGGAATTGAGCCGCAACCCGCTGCTCGAAGGCGGCAGCGGCGACGATGACGGCAGCGACGGCGAGCCCAATGCCGCTGAGAGATCCGGCGGCGACAACGAACCCGACAGCTTCGAGCCGCCCGACGACCCCGGCGCCGACGACCTCATCGCCGGCGCCGACGACGACCGCCCGCTCGACATCGACTGGCAGGACCAGGCGCTCGAGACCGACAGTTTTTCGGATGCGGTGGCGAGCGGCGGCGGGGGCGACGAGGGGTTCGACTTCGACCGCCTGGAATATGCCGCGGGGTCGCTTGCCGAACATCTGTTGAACCAGCTCCACGGCGCCCCCGGACAGGCCGGGGAGCTGGCGCGGGCAATCGCCGAGATGCTCGAGGAAACCGGCTATCTCACCGTCGCGGTGGCCGACATCGCCGAGGCGACCGGAACCTCGCGGGCACTGGTCGAGCAGGCGCTGGCATTGGTCCAGGAGCTCGATCCGCCCGGGGTCGGGGCGCGCAGCTTGTCCGAATGCCTCGCGCTGCAGGCCAAGGCGGCCGACCGCTACGACCCGGCAATGGCGCGGCTGATCGACAATCTCGACCTGCTCAGCCGCGGCCAGATGGCGGCGCTCAAGCGGATTTGCGGGGTCGACGACGAGGACCTCGCCGACATGATCCGCGAGCTCAGAGCCTACGACCCCAAGCCGGGCTGCCGTTTTTCCGGGGGCGCCGCCGACAGCGTTGCGCCCGACGTGTTCGTGCGGCGCACGCGCAGCGGCGGGTTCGCGGTCGAGCTGAACAGCGCGAACTTGCCGCGGCTGCTGGTCAACCGGCGCTACTATCAGGAGCTCAAGAGCGGGCCACACGACAAGGCGTCGA
Organism: Sphingomonas sp.; assembly: GCF_031426035.1. Lineage (GTDB taxonomy): Bacteria > Pseudomonadota > Alphaproteobacteria > Sphingomonadales > Sphingomonadaceae > Sphingomicrobium. The sequence continues at coordinate 30,714 of NZ_JANPKO010000104.1, forward strand.
AGGCGTGGCTGAGCGAATGCCTCGCCAGCGCCAACTGGCTGGTCAAGGCGCTCGACCAGCGGGCGCGGACGATCGTCAAGGTGGTGTCGGAGATCGTCAAGCGCCAGCACGGCTTTTTCGAGCGCGGGGTGAGCGCGCTGAAGCCGATGACGCTGCGCGATGTCGCCGACGCGATCGAGATGCACGAATCGACCGTCAGCCGGGTCACCTCGAACAAGTATCTGCTGTGCGACCGCGGCTTCTACGAATTGAAGTATTTCTTCGGGTCGGGGGTCGGCGGCGGCGAGGAGGGCGGCGAGAGCGCGGCGGCCGAGGCGGTCAAGGCGGCGATCGGCGAGCTGATCGCGGCCGAGACGGACATCCTCAGCGACGACACTCTGGTCGATTTGCTGAAAGCGCGCGGGTTCGACCTGGCGCGGCGCACGGTCGCCAAATATCGCGAGGCGATCGGGATCGGCTCGTCGATCCAGCGGCGGCGGCAACGGAAAATGACGGGGGGCTGAGGAATTAGCCCGACAGCCGGGCCCAGATCGGCAGATGGTCCGAGGCGACTTTCGCGGCGGGGCTGCAGTGGACTCCGGCGGCGTCGATCCTGAGCGCGGTGTCGACGATGATGCGGTCGAGCGCGGCGACCGGGTGGCGGGCGTGGAAGCTGAGGCCGGTCGGCGCGAGGCGGTAGCCAGGGCCGATATCCTTGAGACAGCCGGCGGCGACGCGCCATTCGTTGGTGTCGCCCATCAGCACGGTCGGCATCGGCTGGGGGCGGGCGGCGATGGCGTCGAGGATGAAGCGCATCTGGCGCCGCCGCCACAGGCCGGAGAGGTCGAGGTGAAGGCCCACGACGCGCAGCGGCCGATCGCCGAACAGCAATTCGGCGAGCACCGCGCCGCGTGGCTCAAGCGTCGGCAGCTCGAGCGCGGCGACGTCCATCACCTCGACATGGCGCTTCACCAGCAGGGCATTGCCGTGCCAACCGATATTGCGGGTGTCGAGATTGAGGAATTTGTCGACCTGCTTGCCGCCGGGCATGCGGTCCATCACGCGGCGGTTGCGGACGTTGAAGGGCACCGGCTTGTACAGGCCGTGGTCGTCGATCAGTTCGTGCGGCACCGCCGACCCGCGTCCGCCGAAGCGCTTGTCCGCCTCCTGCAGCGCGACCACGTCGGCGTCGATTTCCTGGAGCACCTCGAGCACGCGGCCGGGGTTGCGGCGGCGGTCGGTGCCGATCGCTTTCCGCATGTTGTAACTGGCGACGGTGATGGTGGGGTAGGGAGTCACGCTGCCGCCAACCCCGCGATCGAATCGGGGTTCCTCACACGTCCAGATTGGCGACGTTGAGGGCGTTGTCCTGGATGAACTCGCGGCGGGGCTCGACGACGTCACCCATCAGGCGGGTGAAGATCTCGTCGGCGACGTCGGCCTGAGCGACCTCGACCCTGAGCAGCGAGCGGTTGGCGGGATCGAGCGTGGTCTCCCACAATTGCTCGGCGTTCATCTCGCCGAGACCCTTGTAGCGCTGGATCGAAAGGCCCTTGCGGCCCGCCGCGAGCACCGCGTCGAGCAATTCGGACGGGCGCGTGACGGGGGTCGATTTCCTGGCGTCGGCGATCACGGTTTCTTCCGCCGGCTCCTGGCCGTCGGCGTCGGTTGGAGCGACCGGCTCGGGCGAGGCCGGAGCCGCTTTGCCCAGGCTCTTCAGCGTGGCGGGCTTGGCGTACAGCGCGGCCTGCTCGGAGGCGAGGGTGTGCAGCTTGCGCGCCTCCGCAGAGGCGACGAAGCTCGGTTCGATGATCGTCACGTCGGTGACGCCGCGCCACAGGCGGCGCAACAGATAGCCACCTTCCGTCGCGATCTCGCCCGACCACTCGGCCTCGAGATCGCCGCCGCCCTGCCACGCGGCGACGCGCGTGACGGCTTTGAGCCGGCCGGCCTTGTCGAGCGCCGGGTCGAGCGCGCCCGACAGCGCCAGCGCCTCGATCAGAGCCGGATCGTATTTGCGCGGGGCGTAGCGCATCAGCGTGCGCATCCGCCGCGCATGCTCGAGCAAATGGCGCAAATCCTTGCCCGAACGCGGGCCGTCCGAGGTCTCCAGCACCAACCCGTCGAGCCCGGCATCGACCAGATATTCGTCGAGCGCGCTGTCGTCCTTGAGATACACTTCGGAGCGGCCGCGGGCGACTTTGTAGAGCGGCGGCTGGGCGATGAAGAGGTGCCCGGCCTCGATCAAATCGGGCATCTGGCGGTAGAAGAAGGTCAGCAGCAAAGTGCGGATGTGGGCGCCGTCGACGTCGGCGTCGGTCATGATCACGATCTTGTGGTAGCGCAGTTTCTCGAGGTTGAATTCCTCGCGGCCGATCGAAGTGCCGAGCGCCTGGATCAGCGTGCCGATTTCCTTTGAACCGAGCATACGGTCGAACCGCGCGCGCTCGACGTTGAGGATTTTTCCCTTGAGCGGGAGGATCGCCTGGTTCTGGCGGTTGCGGCCCTGCTTGGCCGAGCCGCCGGCGGAATCGCCCTCGACCAGGAACAGTTCGCTCAAGGCGGGGTCGCGTTCCTGGCAGTCGGCGAGCTTGCCCGGCAGCGAGGCGATGCCCATCACCGACTTGCGGCTGGCCTCGCGCGCCTTGCGCGCCGCTTCGCGGGCGGCGGCGGCGTCGATGGTTTTCTGGATGATACTGCGAGCATCACCTGGATGCTCTTCCAGCCACTCGGTCATCTTGTCGCTCATCAGGCTTTCGAGCGGCTGGCGGACCTCGGACGACACCAGTTTGTCCTTGGTTTGGCTGGAGAATTTCGGATCGGGCAATTTGACCGAGACGATCGCGGTCAATCCCTCGCGCATGTCCTCGCCGGTCAGCGTGACCTTTTCCTTCTTCAGCATCCCCGACTTGTCGGCGTAATTGTTGATCGTCCGCGTCAGCGCGGCGCGGAACGCCGCCATGTGGGTGCCGCCGTCGCGCTGGGGGATGTTGTTGGTGAACGGCAGGACGTTCTCGTAGTAGCTGTCGTTCCACTCGAGCGCGACGTCGATGCCGATCCCGTCGCGCACCGCCGAGATGGCGATCGGCTCGGGAAACAACGGCGTCTTGGCGCGGTCGAGATATTTGACGAACGCGGCGATCCCGCCCTCGTAATAAAGCTCATGCTCGACGCGCTCCTCGTGGCGGGCATCGGCGAGGATCAGCCGCACGCCGGAGTTCAAAAAGGCGAGCTCGCGGAAGCGGTGCTCGAGATGGTCGAAGTCGAACTCGGTGATCTTGAACGTCGCCGGGCTCGGCAAAAAGGTCACGCGGGTGCCCTTCTTGCCCTCGGGCGCGGGGCCGACCACCTTGAGCGGCGACACCGCGTCGCCGAACGCGAAGCGCATGTTGTGCTCCTGGCCGTCGCGCCAGATGGTCAGGTCGAGCCATTCCGACAGCGCGTTGACAACGCTGACGCCGACCCCGTGCAAGCCCCCCGACACCTTGTAGGCATTGTCCTCGCTGGTGTTCTCGAACTTTCCGCCAGCATGGAGCTGGGTCATGATGACCTCGGCCGCAGAGACGCCTTCGCCCTCGTGGATGCCGGTCGGGATGCCGCGGCCATTGTCCTCGACGGTGACCGAGCCGTCGGGATTGAGCTGGATCAGGATGCGGTCGCAATGGCCGGCGAGCGCCTCGTCTATGGCGTTGTCCGAGACCTCGAACACCATGTGGTGGAGGCCCGAGCCGTCGTCGGTGTCGCCGATGTACATGCCGGGCCGCTTGCGCACCGCGTCGAGGCCCTTGAGGACCTTGATCTGGTCCGCGCCATAGTCGTTCTGATTGGGGTCTTCTGCCATGCCCTCGATATAGGGACTCGGTGCGGAAAGTCACGCGCGCGTGGGCGTGTGTGCGCGCGTGAGTCGGGGCGGCTATCGCGGGTTGGGGAAATCTGCTCAATATCGCTGCCAGTTGGGAGAGATCGGCGATGCGCAGGGTATTTTCGGCGGTTTTGCTGGCGGCCACGGTGACCAGCCCAGTGCAGGCGGCGGAGCCGCTGCGGCCCGACCAGGTGGCGTTTCGCGCGCTGTATGAGGAACTGGTCGAGACCAACACCACGCTGTCCGAAGGCAGTTGCACATTGGCCGCCGAGCGGATGGCGGCGCGGCTCCGGGCGGCGGGGATGGCGGACAGCCAGCTGACATTGTTTGCCGACCCCGCGCACCCCAAGGAAGGCGGGCTGGTCGCGGTCTATCCGGGGACCTCGGCGACGCTGCGGCCGATCCTGCTGCTGGCGCATATCGACGTGGTCGAGGCCAAGCGCGAAGACTGGACGCGCGACCCGTTCACCTTGGTCGAGGAAGGCGGGTATTTCTACGCGCGCGGTTCGGCCGACGACAAAGCGATGGCGGCGGTGTGGGTCGATGCCCTGGTCCGCTTCAAGCAGCAGAATTACCGGCCCAAGCGGACGATCAAGGTCGCGCTGACGTGCGGCGAGGAAACCAACGGCGCGTTCAACGGCGCCGAGTGGCTGACCAAAAACCGGCGCGAGCTGATCGACGCCGAATTCGCGCTCAACGAGGGCGGCGGCGGGGACAGCGACGGCAAAGGCAAATTGGTCGGCCAGTCGATCCAGGTCGGCGAAAAGACCTTCGCTAACTTCCGGCTCGAGACGCGCAACCCCGGCGGGCATTCGTCGGTGCCGGTGCGGGCCAACGCGATCTACCAATTGGCGCGGGCGCTGACCAAGATCGACGAGCATGAGTTTCCGGCCGAGATGACCGAGGTCACGCGGAGCTTTTTCGCGCGCTCAGGGGCTGGGCGCAATAACGAGCTGGGGCGGGCGATGGTCGCGCTCGCCGCCAACCTCAACGACAAGGCGGCCGAGGCGGTGGTCAACAAGGACCCGTTCCTGCACTCGAACCTGCGCACGACCTGCGTGGCGACGATGCTCGACGGCGGGCACGCCAAGAATGCGCTGCCGCAGCGCGCCGGGGCCAACGTCAATTGCCGGATTTTCCCGACCCACACGATTGAAGAGACGCAGGCCGAGCTGGCGCGGGTGATCGGCGATCCCGGGGTGACGATCGAGGCGCTGCCGCCGGTGCGGCCGTCGCCCCCTGCCCCGCCGCTCGACGCCAAGATCGTGGCGCCGATGGAGCGGCTGGCCAAGCGCTATTTCCCCGGCATCCCGCTGATCCCGTCGATGGCCAACGGCTACACCGACGCGACCTTCCTCGCCGCGGCGGGAATCCCGACCTACGGCGTGCCGGGGATGTGGGGCGACCCCGACGGCAATGGCGCGCACGGGCTCAACGAGCGGATGGAAGTGCGCTCGGTGTATGTCGGGCGCGATTATTTGGTCGACCTGGTCAAGGCGTACGCGGACTAAGCCGCGCACGCCCGACCGGTTTTGCGAAATTAGTAGCTGCTGCGCTGCCCCGAGGGGCGGCCGCCGCGGTTGCCGCCGGCGGGGCGCTGGCCCTGCGGACGGCCCTGCCCTTGCGGACGGCCGGGACCTTGCGGACGACCGGGACCGGCAGGGCGACCCTGGCCTTGCGGACGGCCCTGACCTTGCGGACGGGGGCCGCCTTGCGGGCGGGCCTGGCCATGCGCCGGACGGCCGGCACCGGCGTGCGCCGGGCGAGCCGCACCGGCATGGGCCGGACGCGCCGGACCGTTGCGGTGACCGTGCGGCTGAGCATCGCGCGGTGTGTCGTGGCGCGGCTGGTGATCGCGGCGCGGCTGCTGGCCGTCGCGGCGCGGCTCGTAGTCGCGGCGCGGGGTCGACGCATGGCGCGGCGGCGGACGCTGGCCGCGCGCGGGCTCGGGCGCGGGCCGCAAGGTGCGCAGGCGCGCAACCTCGGTCCCGAAATCGCTCGGCAGCGGGCGAACCTCGATCGTCTGGCGGGTCAATTTCTCGATCCCGCGGGCGTAAGCGCGCTCGTCATGCGCGACCATCGAGAAGGCGATCCCGGTGGCGCCGGCGCGCGCGGTGCGGCCGATGCGGTGGACATATTGCTCGAACACGTTGGGCAAATCGTAATTGACGACGTGGCTGACGCCGGTGACGTCGATCCCGCGCGCCGCGATGTCGGTCGCGATCAGCACCTTGGTGCGGCCCGACTTGAAGTCGGCCAGCGCGCGCTCGCGCTGCGGCTGGCTCTTGTTGCCGTGGATGGCATTCGACGGGACGCCGGCGGCGGCGAGCTGGCGGACGATCTTGTCGGCGCCGTGCTTGGTGCGGCTGAACACCAGAGCGCGCTCGATCGGCTCGCGCTGGAGATAGAGGGTGAGGAGGAAGCCCTTTTCCTTCTGGTCGACGAAGGTCAGCGACTGCTCGACGCGCTCGACGGTGGTCGCGGCGGGGGTCACCGCGACCTGCACCGGATCCTTCAGATACTGGTCGGCGAGTTGGCGGATGGCGGGCGGCATGGTGGCCGAGAAGAACAGGGTCTGGCGCACCTTGGGGAGGCGGGCGACGACCCATTTCAGCGCGTGGATGAAGCCCAGATCGCGCATCGGGTCGGCCTCGTCGAGGACGTGGATCTCGACCGCGTCGAGGTGGATCGCGTTCAGCTCGACGTGGTCGACCAGGCGGCCCGGGGTAGCGACGAGGATGTCGGCGCCGCGCGCCATGTCCTGGCGGTTGCGGTAGATCGAAGTGCCGCCGAACACCGTCACTACGTGCAAGCGAGAACCGCGTGCATAAAGCTTGGCGCTCTCGGCGATCTGGCTGGCGAGCTCGCGGGTCGGGGCGAGCACGAGCATGCGGGCGCGGCCCGGCGCCGGGCGCTTGGCCGAGGCGACCAGGCGGTCGATCGACGGCAGCATGAACGCCGCGGTCTTGCCGGTGCCGGTCTGGGCGATGCCGAGCAGGTCCCGGCCGCTCAAGACGGTCGGGATGGCCTGCGCCTGGATCGGCGTCGGCACGGTGTAATTCTTCGACGCGAGGGCATCGAGGACGGGCTGCGAGAGCCCGAGCGAAACGAAAGTCGTAATGGGAAATACCTAATAGTTGCCGGGACGCGGGGCGCGAAAATGCGCATGCGTCGGCGGCGGGGTTTGTGCGCCCCGCGTGATTTGGAGAGCTTGGCGAAAAATCGCTCCGAGACACGGCCGGGGCCCGGTTCCATCGAGTGGAGGTGGGTCCGATCACGCCGCAATGTGTCTCGTGAGCCACGCAGATAGGCGCGCAAGCCACAAATGTCCAGTTTTTTGTGCGGCGCAGCATAGGGCGTGGGTCAGCGCAGGGTGAGGTGGCCTTCGGCGACGGCGTAATGGCTGGCGTTGGCGATGCCGTCGAACAGCGCGGGCTCGGTCGCGGTCAGCCATATCTGGCCGCGGCCTTCGAGGCGCGCGAACAGAGCGGCGCGGCGGCCGGGGTCGAGGTGGGCGGCGACCTCGTCGAGCAGGAGCAGAGGCGGGGCGCCGCGGCGGGCGGCGACGAGATCGGCGTGGGCGAGGACGAGGCCGAGCAGGAGCGCCTTTTGCTCGCCGGTCGAGCTGCGCGCGGCGGGTTGTTGTTTGGCGGCGTGGGTGACGGTGAGGTCGTGGCGGTGAGGGCCGTGGGTGGCGCGGCCGGCGGCGGCATCGCGGCCGCGGTTGGCGCGCAGGGTGGCGGCAAGGTCAGCCAGGTCCCACCCCTCGAGCGCGATCGCGGCGCGCGGAAAGTCGTCGCCGCGGCTGTCGGCGACCGCCTCGCCGAGCGCGGTGACGGCGCGGGCGCGGGCGGCGGCCAGCGCGGCGCCATGCTCGGCCATGCCGGCCTCCAATGCGGCGAGCCAGGCGGGGTCGGCGTCATCGGGCTGGGCGAGGAGTTTGTTGCGCGCGCGCATCGCCGCCTCGTAGCGCGCGGCATGGTGGGCGTGGCCGGGCTCGAGCGCGAGGACGAGGCGGTCGAGGAAGCGGCGGCGGTCGCCGGCGGGGCCGGTGAACAGGCGGTCCATCGCCGGGGTCAGCCACAGCACGGAGAGCCATTCCGAGAGGCTGTTGACCGCGGCGGGGGCGCCGTTGATGCGCACCTGGCGGCGCTTGGGGGCGGTCGCGAGGGTGCCGGTGCCGATATCCACGACGCCGTTCGTCCCGAGCGACGTCGAGGGATGCTCGCGCGGTGTCTCGACTTCGCTCGACACGAACGGGGTTAGTTTCGCGCTCACCGCAAACGCGCCCGGGCCATCGCTGCGCGCCATTTCGCCGAGCGCCGCGCCGCGCAGGCCGCGGCCGGGGGTGAGCAGCGAGACCGCCTCGAGCAGATTGGTCTTGCCCGCGCCATTGTCGCCGCTGAGCAGGACGAACCCGGGCCCCGGCTCGATCAGCGCGGTGGCGTAGGAGCGGAAATCGGTGAGGGCGAGGCGGGTGACGGAGCTCATGCCGGGCCGAAGTAGCACTTCGGCCCGAAGCTCACACCCGCATCGGCATCAGGACGTAGAGCGCGTTGGACTGGTCGTTTTCGCGCAACAGCGTTGGCGCGGCCGCGTCGGCGAGATGAACCTCGACGCTGTCGCCCTCAATCTCGTGGAGGATGTCCATCAGATAGCGGGCGTTGAAGCCGATCTCGAGCCCGTCGGAGCCATAGTCGGCGGGGAGTTCCTCGGTCGCCAGGCCATTCTCGGGGCTGGTCACCGACAGCGTCACCTTGTCGCGGTCGACGCTCATCTTGACCGCGCGGGTCTTTTCGCTGGCGATCGTCGAGACGCGGTCGACGCCCTGCATGAAGCT